>CALMAQ010000034.1 GCA_937859745.1 uncultured Verrucomicrobiota bacterium
CCCGCCGCCCGTCCACTGGCGCACCGCCGCGGGCAGGTCGCGCAAGGTGATTTTGGGCCCCGTGGCCAGCACGACGCCGTGGTCCACCGCCGCGCGCAGTTCGCGCACGTTGCCGGGCCAGGGATATTCCATGAGGCGGTTCATCGCGTCGGAGGTTAGCTCTCTTAGCGGTTTGTCGTTTTCCTGGCAAGATTGTTTGAGAAACGCCGGCACCATCAGCGGGATGTCCTCGCGCCGTTCGCGCAACGGCGGCATATGGATGCGGACGACGTTGAGCCGGTAGAACAGGTCGTCGCGGAACTTGCCTTCCGCGACCCGCGTTTCGAGGTGCTTGTTGGTCGCCGCCACCAGCCGGACGTCCGCGGAGATGGAGGCGTTGCCGCCCACCCGCTCGAACGTCCGCTCGCCCAGCAGGCGCAGCAGCTTGACCTGCGTTTCGGGGTTGATCTCGCCGATCTCGTCCAGGAACAGCGTGCCGCCGTCCGCCTGCTCGAAGCGGCCCACCCGCCGTTCCATGGCCCCAGTGAACGCCCCCTTCTCGTGGCCGAAGAGTTCGCTCTCCAGCAACTGCGGGCTCAGAGCCGCGCAATGCACCACGACGAACTTTGCCCTGGCCCGGTTGCTGACGTTGTGCAGCGCGTGCGCCACCAGTTCCTTGCCGGTACCCGTCTCGCCTTCGATCAACACCGGGGCCCGGGTAGAGGCCACCTGCCGGATCGTGTCGAACACGTTCTCCATTGCGGCCGAGCGGCCGATCATCGTCTCCAGCCCTTTGCCCGAACGCCGCTGGACCTCCTGGCGCAGCTCGGTGTTCTCGGCCTCCACCTCCCGGCTGCGGAGCGCCCGGCGGACCATGGCTTCCAGGCGGTCGAGGTTGACGGGCTTGGTGACAAAATCATAGGCCCCGCGCTTCATCGCCTCCACGGCGGTGTCCACCGAGCCGTAGGCGGTCATCATGATGCACACGGGCGGATCGGGCAGCTTGAGCGCCTGGTCGATGAGCGTCATGCCGTCGTCCGCGCCCAGGCGCAGGTCGGTGAGCAGCAGGTCGAAGTGCTCGCCTTGCAGCATGGACATCGCCCCGGTGAGGTCGGCGGCGGTGTAGACCTCGAAGGCATCGTCGTCCTCCAGCGACGCGCGCAACCCGTCCCGGGTGTGCTTCTCGTCGTCCACGATGAGGATGTTCTTACTCTTCACGTCCGTGTTGACGCTCCCGCCGCCTCAGGCCATGCGCGCCAGGTTGGCCTCGCTGACACTGTGTTGCAGTGGCTCGCCCTGCCGCCAGCGCCGGAACTCGTCCACCATGAGTTGGGTCATCCGGCGTCACGAACCCCCGGACCGAGCCCGCCGCGTAGAACACGGACTCCGGTGCCGGGAGCGCCGCCAGGAAGGCGGCGTCCATCGGCAGCACCCCCCAGGTCGAGAAGATGACCTCCTTGGGCGGGAAAATCGAGCCGCCCCCCGCGTGAGAGTCCACCCACACGGCCGGACCGCCCGCCACGTCCTCGATCTGCCGCACCATCGCGGGCCGATAGAGCGCCGGCCGCTGTCCCGGCCGGACGAGCAGGGTGACGGGGATCGCGGGGTGCATGGCGCGGGCTACCTTAGCCGCAGGCCGTGCCGATGCGAGCATCTTTTAGCCGCCGGGCAGCCGTCGCGCGAACCCGTCAATGCGCCGAGCCGTTGCGCCCGTTGCCCTTGCCGTTGAGCGCCACCGGGCCGTCAAGCGTGATCGCATTGCCGTTGAGCGGGCGATGGCCGTTCGTGGGGGCGGGGACCTGCGGCGTGCCCGTCTTCCGCGCCGCCGTCGGGCGTTTTTTGCCCCGTCCGAAACGCAGCTGGGCGGTGTTCCGGGCCAGTTCCATGATCGGTCCCGGGAACGTGGTGCATTCGGTCAGCGTCTGGTCGAGCGCGTTGATGAAGTAGTCCACCTCTTTGCGGCCGATGGTCAGCGGCGGCAGGATCTTGATGACATCCATGTGGTGCCCGGCCACCTGCGTGAGGATGCGGTGCTTGCTGAGCAGCGGCACCACGACCAACTGCGGGAAGAGCGACTGGTCGATCTTATGCATCAACCGCCACGCGAGCTTGCTCTTGAACTGCGGCGGTTCGTGGAACTCGATGGCGATCATGAGCCCCTTGCCCCGCACTTCCTTGATGAACGGATGTTGCTTCATCAGCCCGCGCAGGCGTGCCATGAGCAGGTTGCCGACCGTCTCCGAGTTCTCGACGAGCTGCTCGTCCTCCAGCACGCTGAGCGTGGCCAGGGCGCAGGTCATGGCGAGGTTGTTGCGCCCGAACGTGCTCGAATGGACCACGCAACGGTCCAGGCGGCTGAACGTCTTCTGGTAGATGGCGCGCCGGGTGGCGATGGCTCCGCAGGGCACGTAGCCACCGCTGAGGGTCTTGGCCATGGTGACGATGTCCGGCTCCAGCCCCCAGTGCTCGAAGGCAAACCACTTGCCGGTGCGCCCGAAGCCGGTCTGAACCTCGTCGCAGATGAACATCGTGCCGTACTGGCGGCAGAGCGCCTGGGCCTGCTGGAAGTAGTCGTCCGCGGGGAAATTGACTCCTTTGCCCTGGACGGGCTCGACGATGAACGCCGCCACATCGCGCATGGCCAGCGTCGTCGCCAGCGCGTTCAGGTCGCCCAGCGGGACCATCTCCGTGTCCGCCAGGAACGGCCCGAAGCCTTCCTGGAACGTCTCGCTGCCCGTGATGGAGAGCGCGCCGTAGCTCAGCCCGTGGTAGCTGCCCTTGAGGCTGACGATGCGCGGGCGACCCGTGGCCGCGCGGGCGAATTTGAGCGCCCCCTCAACGGCCTCCGTGCCCGAGTTGCAGAAGAACACGGCCTCCAGGTGCGGGGGCATCTTCTTGAGCAGCGCCTCGGCGAGCAGGCCGCTCATCAGCGAGCAGTCCATCTGCACCATGTTGGGCAGGTCGAGATCCAGGGCGTCGTGGACGGCCTTGGCGACGACCGGATGGTTGCGCCCGACGTTGAAGACGCTGTAGCCGCTCAGGAAGTCGAGGTAGGCGTTGTCCTCGGCGTCGTACAGGTAGGCCCCCTTGGCGCGGACGTAGACGCGGTCGAAACCGATGGTGCGTTGGACCTGAACGAGCGTGGGGTTAAGGTGCTGGGCGTGCAGTTCGTAGTTCTCGCCCATGCGGGCGGCCACGAGAGATTTGAGATCGAAAGACATTGGGATGGCCGGGCGGTCTAACGTGCCAGACAACAGATTCTTCGGTGGATGGTCGCACGGGCGCGGCAGGATTGCACGCCGTACTTGGCGGGGGGTCTAATCGGAGTCGTCCGGATCCTGATTGTTCTTCTTGCCGCTGCCATTGGAATCATCGTCATCGTCGTCGTCGCTTTTCTTGTGTTTCTTGTCGGCCTTGGGCGGCTTCTCGTTTTTGTAGAGTTCGCGCAGCACCTTGCCGACGATGGGCACCGCGGTCTCGCCACTGTGCCGCTTGTCGCCGGGGTCGCCCTCGACGAGCGAGACGAACGCATACTGCGGCTTGTCGGCCGGGGCGAACCCCTCGAACCACCACGCCGTGCGCGACTTGCCCTTGTCGTTGTTGCCTGCGCCCCACTGCGCCGTTCCGGTCTTGCCCGCCACGTCGACGTTGGGCACGCGCGCCTGGGCGGCCGTGCCGTGGTTGACCACCATCAGCATCGCCTTCTTGAGCGTGGCGGTCACGTCTGGGCTCAGGCCCACGTCGCGCCGGATGCGGACCGGATACGCCGAGGCCACGTCGTTGTCCAGGCCCTGCACCTGCTGCACGAGGCGCGTCTGGTAGAGTTGCCCGCCGTTCGCCACCGTGCCCATGGCTTCCGCCATCTGCAGGGGCGTCACCTCCAGGTCGCCCTGGCCAATGGAGAAGTTCGCCGTGTCGCCGTCGTAGAACTTCCGCTTGTGCACCCGCTTCATGTACTCGTTGTCCGGTACGATGCCCGCTGTCTCGTCGCGCAACGGCACACCGGTCTTCTGGCCGAGGCCAAAGCGCCGGGCGTAATCGGCGATCTTCTCGGGTCCGGTCTTGATGCCGACCTGATAGAACCAGGTGTCGCAACTCTGCGCGAGCGCCTGCACGAAGTTCAGGTCGCCCGCGTCGGTCTTCTTCCAGTTGTGAAAGAGGATGTTGCCGATGTACATGCTCGACGGCCCGGAGAACTCGTCGTCTTTTGTGATGGTGCGCGTTTGCAAGGCCGCCGCGCCGACGATGACCTTGAACGTCGAGCCCGCCGGGTAGCTCGCGCGATAGGCGCGCGGGATCAGCGGCACGTTCGGGTCCTCGTTGATGCGCTTGAAGTCCGCCTCCGAGATCGACGGCACGAACTCGTTGGGGTCGAAGGTCGGCCAGGAGGCCATCGCCAGGATGTCGCCCGAGTTTGGATCGGTCATCACCATGGCCCCTCGCTTGCAGCCCTTGGCCAGCGTCTGCTCGCATAACTGTTGGAGGTGCAAGTCCAGCGTGGTGACGACGTTGTTGCCCGGGATGGGCGGGCTGACGATGCGCTCGCTCGTCTTGTTGCCCTTGCCGTCGAAGGTCATGTTGAGCACGCCCGGCCTGCCGGTAAGCTGGTCGTTGAACGTTTTTTCCAGCCCCTCGCGGCCTTCCAGGTCGGGCCAGAGCAGTTCGTTGGGTTGCAGCGCGCCGTGCGCCTGCGCCGTCGTCTTGCCGCTGTAGCCGATGATGTGGCTGGCCAGCGAGCCGTTGGGATAGAAACGCAGGTACACCGGGCGCAGGATCAGGCTGGCCGAAAGCCGCGGGCGGATGCTTTCCACGTCCTCGGGCGAGAGGTAGGTGGCGATGTCCATGGGGAGCATCCGCCGGTTGTGATAGTGGTCCAACAGCTCGGCGGTGGTCAGCTCGAGCTTGCGCTTGATCGCCCCCTGGGCTGCGACGAGTTGCGTCTTGGCGAAGTTGACGACCTGCGCGTCGGTCATCTCCTCGCCGGTGGGGAAGCTCAGGTCTAGGTGGTAGCCCAAGTGAGACTGCGCCAGCGGCAGGCCGTTGCGGTCGGTGATCTGCCCGCGGGGCGCGGGGATCTGGAAGTACATCGTGCGGGCATCGGCCCGGGTGTCCCAGCTCGGCTCGATGGTGTCGGGCATCGGGTGCAGGTTCACCTCGTTGGACACGGGACGCAGGGTGCCGCCTCCCGCCGGGGCGGCCCGCTGGCCAGAAGCCGCCAGCGGTCCGGCCAACAGCGAAACGGCGGACAAGCCGACGAGCAAGCGAGGGGCACGCATGGGCGGTACCATGCGGCAGAATCCGCCGCCGCGCACATGAAAATTTGCTTCCCTGCTCTGGAGTAGCCGACGCCGCTACCGACCGCCGGATTTGAGTTCCGTGACCAAGGCGTCCACCTCGCTGGCGGTCTGGCCGATGTCGCGGAAGATTTCCAGGCCCCGGGTGGTCTCCGGCGGCGGGTAGCTGGCGGGATTGGCGCGCTGGGCGTCGGTCAGGAGCTGTCGCGCCGCGAGGTTCGGGTTCGTGTAGGGAAAGGCGTCGGAGATCAACCGGCTGACCTCGGGCCGGAGCACGAAGTCCATAAACCGCTCGGCGTCCGCTTGGTGGCGGCACGTCTTGGGAATCGCCAGGTTGTCGATGAAGCGGTGGCTGCCCTCGCGCGGCAGCAGCCAGCGGAACTTCTTCGGGTTCTCCCGGTAGAGGATCGCCCCCTCCCCACTCCAGACGATGCCCAGGTCCACGTCGCCCGCCAGCAGGGCCGTCTTGGGGCTGTCGGAGTCGAACACCTTGATCTGCGGCACCCAGCGCGCCAGCACGGGCCGGGCCTTGGCCAGCGTGGCAGCCGTGATGTCGTTCGGCGCGATCTTGAGCGTCGCCAGCGCCCAACTGGCCAGTTCGCGCGCGTCGTCCACCACCACGATCCGCCCCTTGTGCTTGCCATTGAACACGTCGCCGAAGCCCGCGATGGGATCGTGGACCCGCTCGGTGTTCACGACGATGCCCACCGTGCCGGTCATCCAGGGCAGGCTGAATTTGTTGCCCGGGTCGAAGGGCAGGTCGAGCGCGGCGGGGTCGAGGTTTTTGACGTTCGGAATGTTCTCCCGCTGTAGTGGCAGGAGCAGCTTGGCCTTGATGAGCGCCTCCACCGTGTATTCGCTCGGCTGGATCAGGTCGTACTGCCCGCCCCCGGCGAGCAGCTTGGAGAGCATCTCCTCGTTGGAGGCATAATTCTCGACCGTCACCTTCACGCCGGTTTCTTTCTCGAAGGCGTCGATGACCGTGCGCGGGATGTACTCGGACCAGCAGAAGAGGTTGAGCGTTTCGGCGGCCCGTACCCGGCTCGGCGCAAGGCACAGGGCAGCGAAAATCAGTAGCAAAAACTTGATGCGGAAAGTGTTGTTCATCATCCGGTGGCGGCTTTGATGGCGGCTGTCCGGCGGCGGCCGAGCAGTTCCGCCGCGAGCGCGGGCGCGGCGGTGCCGAGCAGGAACAGCGTGCTCAGGGCGTTGAGTTGTGGACTCAGGCCGATCTTGGCCAAGCCGAAGATCTTCTGCGGCAGCGTCTGCGAGCCCGGACCGTTCGTGAACACGGTGACGATGTATTCGTCCAGCGAGAGCGTGAACGATAGCAGCGCGCCGCTGATGATCGCGGGCAGCAGGTAGGGCACGATCACCAGCGCGAACGCCCGCGCGGGGGTCGCGCCGAGGTCGAGCGCCGCTTCCTCCAGCGACGGGTCCAGACCCGCCAGCCGCGCTCGCACGGCCACCAGCACGAAGGGAAAGCAGAAAGTCGTGTGCGCTGCGATCACCGTCCCGAAGCCCAGCGGAACGTGCAGGAACACGAACCAAAGCAACAGGCTGACGCCCATCAGTACCTCCGGCACCAGCATCGGCACGAGGATGCCGGCGTACAGGGAGGCACCGACGACGCGCGGCAGCAGACGGTCCCGGTGCAGCAGCCATGCGCCCGCCGTGCCCAGCACCGTCGAGAGCATCGTCACGGCCGCCGCGATGACCAGGCTGTTCCGCAACGCTTCCATCAACACCGCATCGTCGAACAGGCGGCCGTACCAGCGCAGCGTGAACCCCGTCCAGCGCACCCCCAGGCTCGCGTCGTTGAACGAGAATCCCATCAGCAGCACGACTGGCAAGTACAGGAACGCGAACACCGCCGCCGCCCACAGAGCCAGGACGCGGTGCCGGTTCGGAACGGGCTGGCGGGAGGCAATCGCCACGGCGGCCATTGTGCGCCACCCGCCCGCCAGCGCAAGCGTTTTACACCGTGGCGCGGCCCGCGCCGCCGATGAACGCGAGCAAATCGGCGTTGAGCCGGTCCTTGGCGGTCAAATGCAGGCCGTGGCCCTCGCCCTCGTACTTCAGGTAGGTCGCGGCAGGCAGCATCTGGGCGGTCCGGTCGCCGGACACCTCGGCGGGCACGGTTTTGTCGCTCGCGCCATGGATGATAAGAGCGGGCACCGTGATGCTCTTGAGGTCTTGGCGGAAGTCGGTGGCGCTCCAGGAGGTCACGCAATCCAGCGTCGCCTTGGGCGAGGCGGGCATGGCCATGGCAAGCGTCCATTGGAGTTCCGCCGTCGGCACCGCTGCGCCGACTCCCAATGGGCCCGAGCCATAGAACTTCGGCCCGAAATCGTTGAGGAAATTCGCCCGGTCCTTTTGCAACCCGGCCACGATCTCGTCGAACGTGGATTGGTCCACTCCATCCGGGTTGTCGCTGGTCTTGAGCAGAAAAGGCGTCACCGCCGCCTGGAAAACAACTTTGGCCACGCGCGCCCCGCCGTGGCGGCTCATGTATCGCGCGACCTCACCCCCGCCCATGGACATGCCCACGAGCGTGACGTTTTGCAGGTCTAGTCCGTCGAGCACGGCCTTGAGATCGCCCGCGAGCGTATCGTAGTCGTAGCCTTGCCAGGGATGCGAACTTTTGCCGAAGCCGCGCCGGTCGTAGGTGATGACCCGGCAGCCGTTCTTGGCAAGGAACATGGCCTGATACTCCCACATCTGGTGGTCCAGCGGCCAGCCGTGGACGAGGACAACGGGAGTGCCCGACCCCCAGTCGGTGTAAAAGAGTTCGACGGGCTTGCCGGAGGCATCGGTGCCAGCTTGGATAAAGTTCATGGTGTAGAGGTGGGCTTGGAGGTTTGCCGGACGGCGTCCGGCACCGAATAATCCGCAGCAAAGGGTACCTTTGGACCCATGCGCCACGACATCAGGCGCTTTCCGTCTTGCCTGGTACACGGTTTGTCACTAGGTTCGACTCCCCGTAAAACGCGCTTCCACATGACCCCAGGCCCATCCGCTCCGTCCGCCCCCGCTTCCACCACCCCGGCCACACCGCCCGCTGCCCTGCCGGATCGCGGCCCCGTCATGGACGGCGCGGAAATCCTCGTCGCCTGCTTGGAACGGGAGGGCGTGGACACGATCTTCGCCTATCCCGGCGGGGCATCCATGCCCATCCACCAGGCGCTGACCCGCTCTGAGAAGATCCGCACGATCCTGCCGCGCCACGAGCAGGGCGGCGTCTTCGCCGCCGAGGGCTACGCGCGCGCCACGGGCCGCGCCGGGGTGTGCATGGCCACCAGCGGCCCGGGCGCGACGAACCTGCTTTCGGGAATCGCCGACGCCTACATGGATTCCGTGCCGCTCGTCGCCATCACGGGCCAAGTGCCGCAATGGATGATCGGGCGCGGCGCGTTCCAGGAGACCGACGTGTTCGGCATGACGCTGCCCATCGTCAAGCATTCCTACCTCGTGTGGGACATCGCGGACATCCCGCGCGTGGTGAAGGAGGCCTTCCACATCGCGCAGAGTGGCCGTCCGGGCCCGGTGCTCATCGACGTGCCCAAGAACATCCAGCAGCAGCGCGCCCAGCCGATCTACCCGGTCACAGTCAACCTGCGCGGCTACGGCAAGCAGCCCAAACCGGACGAATTGGCCCTTAACGAGGTCATTGGCCTGATCGAAGGGGCCAAACGTCCCATGCTCTACGTCGGCGGCGGCCTCATCACCGCCGGGGCTTCGGCGGAGTTGCTGGAGTTCGTCGAGCGCACGCAGATTCCTGTGGCCACGACGCTGATGGGCATTGGCTGCTTCCCGGAGGACCACCCGCTCTCACTCAAGTGGCTGGGCATGCACGGCACCGTGTACGCCAACAACGCCGTGAACGAGGCCGACGTGCTCCTGGCCATGGGCGTGCGCTTCGACGACCGCGTGACGGGCAAGGTGGAGAAATTCGCCGAGCATGGCACCATCGTCCACATCGACATCGACGCGAGCGAGATCAACAAGAACAAGGTCGTCCGGCTGCCGATCATCTCGGACGTGAAACTCGCCTTGCAGCGGCTCAACGCCCTGCTGGCGGGCGCGGGCTGGGAACGCAAGCGTACCGGCGAGCACGGGCGCTACCCGGAATGGTACGCCGCCATCCAGGAGTGGAAAGCCAAGTACCCGCTGCGCTTCAACGACACGGGCGACATGATCCAGCCGCAGTACGCCGTCCAGTTGCTCAACGAATTGACGCGGGGCGAGGCCATTGTGACCACGGGCGTCGGCCAGCACCAGATGTGGGCGGGCCAGTTCTACGATTACCAGCGTCCGCGCTCCTTCATCACCTCGGCGGGTTTGGGGGCGATGGGCTTCGGATTTCCGTCGGCGATGGGAGCCAAAGTGGCCTGTCCCGACCGCGAAGTCGTGGACATCGATGGCGACGGCTCGTTCCTGATGAACGTGCAGGAACTCGCCTGCGCGAAAGTGGAAGGCATCGCGGCCAAGGCGATCATCCTCAACAACCAGCACCTCGGTATGGTCGTGCAATGGGAGGACCGCTTCTACAAAAGCAACCGTGGCCACACCTTCCTGGGCAATCCCAACGAGCCGAAGGCGATCTACCCCGACTACGTGCAGATTTGCGCCGGGTTCGGCGTGACCTGCGAGCGCGTGACCCGCAAGGAAGACCTCCGCGCCGCCATGGAGCGGATGCTGGCCTCGAAGGAGGTCTATGTCCTCGACGTGATGACCCCATACACGGAGCACGTCTTACCCATGATCCCGGCGGGCGGCACGTACAAGGACATCATCACGGAGTGACGGCGTCTCATGCAGTCATCTCACCGCCGGAACAGACGCCAATACATGACGGCGTCTTCTTTGTGCTCGGTACCGCTGTCTTCTGGCTTCCTTACTTCCTCGTGTGGCTACCCGAGGCTTTGTCCAAGCTGCGAGTTGCCTTGTATTGGCCCTCTTGCGCTTGCTACCCGATAGGATTGTACGTCGCCGGATTGGGAGCAATCAAAGCCATGAACAAGGGCGTCCGCTTGGTCAACGGTATCGCCCTGTTGCTGAACATAGCCGGAGTTGCCGCCTTCCTGCTCATTGCTTCATCGATGGCTTGGGCTCAGCGCGGCTTCGAACATGATCCAGGGGCGACCGTGGGCACGTTTTTGGTTTGGGGTGCTGTTGCCCTTCCGCTGCCACTTGGCTTCCTCCTGCTCGATTTCATGCTCTTGATCCTCGCAGCCGTTGTATACGCCAAAAGAAAGGTGTGGTCGTTGGAATGGACTTTCGCCTTCGTTCCCGTGATGTGGGCAGTCGCCATCTACGTGGACAATATCCATCATTGAAGCTGACCACCCGCCAGCTTTGCCTGTCCTTTCGATGTCGGCTTGACACCCCAACCCCTACGGGTTAAACACATCGTCCGGGCCTTGCGGGGCTTTGGGCTCACCCTTTTCAATCGTCCGTTCCATGCCTACCTCCGAAGTCATCCTCACCGAAAACATCAAGGGCCTTGGCGCCGAAGCGGACATCGTCAAGGTCAAGCGCGGTTACGCCCGCAATTTTCTGCTGCCCACTGGCAAGGCCTACGAGGTGACGCCCGTCACGCTCAAGCGCATCAACCAGCTCAAGGTCAAGCGCGCCGCGCGCGAGGGCGAGGAACGCAACGCCGCCGAGGAACTGGCCCGCAAGATCAACAAGCTCACCCTCCAGATGACCCTGGAAACCGGCACCACCGGCAAGGCGTTCGGGTCCATCACAACCAAGGACCTCGAAGACGCGCTTAAGAAGGAGATGCCCAACGCCGCCATCGACCGGCACGCGATCCAGCTCGAAAAGCCTATCAAGGAAACCGGCCTGCAAGAGGTTCCTGTGAAGATGTACACCGACGTGACCGCCACCCTGAAGGTGAACGTCAAGTCGGCCAACGAACCGGCCCCCGCCCCGGCTCCCGAGACACCTGCCGCGCCCATCACCGAGAAGAAAAGCGCCGCCAAGAAGAAAGCGTGACGATCTAGATGCCGCCTACCTCTCAGGTTGCCTCCACGAGGACTGAGAAACCCCGCAACGGTAAAACGGGGTCGGCGAACGGAAGAGGCCCGGGAAAAAGCGAGAGTTATTCACCGGACAGTTCACAAGATATTCACAGGACGCTTCCACACAGCACGGAAGCGGAGCAGGGCCTGCTCGGTTCGATGCTGATTTCGCCGGCTGACGTGATCGGCGAATGCGTCGAGCGGATCGACGAGAAGTACTTCTACCAGCCCGCCCATGCGACGATTTACGAGGTGCTGGTGGAGTTGTGGAACAAGCAGCAGCCTGCGGACATCATTACGCTCACGCAGCTCCTGCGTGACCGCAAACAGCTCGACGGGATCGGAGGGGCGGCCTACCTCACGAACCTGATCAGCTTCACGCCCACGGCGGCGAATGCCAGCTACTACCTGGAGATCATACGGGAGAAGTACATCCTGCGCGAGATCATCGGGGCCTGCACGGAGTGTGCCGCCCGCGCCTACGACGACCAGGGCGAGGTCAACACCCTGCTGGACGAGGTGGAGCAGCGCGTCCTCGCTATCAACGAGAACAAGTTCAAGAACAACGTTGTGCACATGAAGGATCAAGTCATGGAAGCCATCGAAACGATTGAACAACTTTACGAGCGGCGCGGGGCCATCACGGGGCTGCCCTCGGGATTCAAGAACTTCGACCAGATGACCAATGGGCTGCACCCCGCGGAGATGGTGGTCATCGCGGCCCGTCCATCCATGGGCAAGACGGCGTTCGCCATGAACATCGCCGAGCACGTCGCGCTCAACAGCAAGCTGCCCGTGGCGATCTTTAGCCTAGAAATGAGCAGCCAGCAGTTGGTCCAACGCCTCCTGTGTTCCCGCGCGAAGGTGAACCTCGGCAAAGTGCGCGACGGCTTCCTGAGCGAGCGCGATTTTCCCAACCTTACTGCGGCGGCGGCCAAACTCGCGGAGAGCCAGATCTACATCGACGACACGGCGGGCCTGAGCATCCTGGAACTACGTGCCAAGGCGCGGCGGCTCAAGCAGATGTACGACATCAAACTGATCGTCATCGACTACCTCCAGCTCCTGCGTTCCACCAGCCGCCGCGCGCAGGACAACCGCCAGTTGGAAATTGCCGAGATCAGCAGCGGCGTGAAGGCGCTGGCCAAGGAACTCAAGCTGCCGATCATCGTGCTCGCTCAGTTGAACCGGAACCCGGAAGCGCGTTCCGGTGGCAAACCGCGCCTGAGCGACCTGCGCGAGTCCGGCAGCATCGAGCAGGACGCCGACCTCGTCGGCCTGCTGGTGCGCTCGGAATACTACGCCGAGGACGAGGAGCAGCGCGAGGAAACCAAAGGCGAGGCGGAACTCATCATCGCCAAGCAGCGCAACGGACCCGTGGGCGAGGTCAAGCTGACCTTCCTCAAGGAGTTCACGCGCTTCGAGGATCGCGCCGACGTGCCCGGACAGAACTGAGTTTTAGCCGCAAAGGGCACAAAGAGGGAAAAAGGGTGTGATTCTCTCTTTCTTTGTGGTTTTTGTGCCCTCTGCGGGTCATCTGATTCGGATGATCTGCTACGCATCCGCCGCTCCGAAGGAGTGGCGCACGTCCTGCGCGGCCTTCACGTAGACGGCATCTTCCGCGATGTTCGTCGCGTGGTCGCCGATGCGCTCGATGTTGCGCGCGATGAAGATGATGTCCAAGTACACCTGAATCTGGTCGGGCTGCTTCTGCGCCATCTCGGTCATCTGTTGGCTCAGATCACGGTTCGCCTGATCCAACTGCCGGTCGCGCGGCTTGAGTTCCATCGCCAGTTGCAGGTCGCGGTCCGTAAACGCGCGCAGACTGTCCTTGAGCATCCCCGAAACCGTCTGCGCCATGGGTTCTAACTGGTGGACCTCCGGCACCGCTACGCTGCCGTTGAGCCGCCGGGCGCGCCGCGCGATGCCCGTCGCCTGGTCGGCCACGCGCTCCAGGTTCGCGCTGAGCTTCATGCTGGCAATGATGGAGCGCAGGTCGATGGCCACCGGCTGGAAGCGCAGCAGCAGTTCGATGCCGTCACGGTCCACGAGCTTTTCCAACGCGTCGATTTCCTCGTCGTCCGCGATCACTTGGTTGCAGGTCTCGTTGTCACGCTCGAACAATCCCCGGAACGCGCGTTCCAGGTTGCGCTCGGTCAGGCTGGCCATCATCAACACGTTGTTGCGGAGGACATCCAGGGCCTCGTCGAACGAGCCGAGGATGTGCATTTGAGGATTGGCGATGGACATGGGCGCGGTGGGGCTGTTCTCTGTGTGGCGTCGATGCCCCGGGCTGTCAACCTCGCGCGCGCCCGCGTCCTGTAACAAAAACGTCACACTCCCGGAGCGGACAGCACCCGGGGCCTGCGCCAGCTTCGCGGCGTGCGGCGGCCTTCCCCGAAAGGGCCGCTGCCGTCGTACCAAAAACCATCCATTCTCCATGAAAACCAGACACCTCTTCACGGCCATCCTCGCGCTGGCGGGCCTCGCCCTCGGCACGACCGGTGCCCAGGCCCAGTTGACGATCAACGGCGCGGGCGCGACGTTCCCCAACCCCCTGTATTCCAAGTGGTTCGACGCCTACCGCAAGGTCGATCCCTCCGTCCAGATCAACTACCAGGCCATCGGCTCCGGCGGCGGCCAGAAGCAGATCAGCGAGCAGACGGTGGACTTCGGCGCGTCCGATGGCCCGATGAGCGACGAGAGCCTCGCCAAGGCGCAGGGCGGCAAGCTGCTCCATCTGCCCACGGTGGCGGGCGCGGTCGTCATCACCTTCAACGTCACTGGCGTCAGCAACCTCAAGCTCGACGGCCCGACGATTGCGAACATCTTCCTGGGCAAAGTCACCAACTGGAACGACGCGGCCATCGCCGCCCAGAACAAAGGCGTCAAGCTGCCCGATCAGGACATCAGCGTCGTCCACCGTTCGGACGGCTCCGGCACGAGCTACATCTTCACCGATTACCTGAGCGCCGTCAGCCCGGATTGGAAGAGCAAGGTCGGCAAGAACACTTCCGTGAGCTGGCCCGCCGGCCTCGGCGCGAAGGGCAACGAAGGCGTGTCCGGCCAGATCAAGCAGACGCCCGGCTCCATCGGCTACGTTGAGTTGATCTACGCGCTACAAAACAAGCTGCCCTACGCGGACGTGAAGAACGCGGACGGCGAGTACGTCAAGGCATCGCTGGATTCGGTCACGGCGGCGCTCGCCACGGCCACGATCCCCGACGACTTCCGTTTCTCGATGGTCAACGCTCCGGGCAAGACCGCTTACCCGATCTCGGGCGTGACGTGGCTGCTCGTCTACGCACAGCAGAAGGATGCCGCCAAGGGCAAGAAGCTCGTTGAATTCCTCAAGTGGGCCTACCAGGATGGTGAGGGCATGGCCAAGACCCTCGACTATTCCCCGCTGCCCGACACCGTGCGCTCCAAGGTGGTCGAGCGCATCGGCACCATCAAGTTCTAAAGCTTCAAGGTTCAAGAACCCAGGATCCAAACAAGTGCAAAGGCTCAAGGTTCAAGGGGGGAGCGGAACGGTCTGCTTCGGATCTTGTACCTTGAACTCGATTCTTGGTTCCTGAAACTTGGCGCTCAGTGTTCGTCGACCATCCTGCCTCCGTGCCCACCATGTCCGATCCGAAGCAAATGCGGCCCGCCTCCCGGGCGCGGGACGCCGTTTTCCAGTGGTTCTGCTTCCTTATGGCGTGCGGTGTCTTGGTGCTGATCGTGCTGGTCGGCTATGTGCTCTGGGGCGGTTCGGCGGATGTTTTCCGCAAGTTTGGGTGGAAATTTCTGACCGGTTCCGACTGGGACCCGAACACCGGCAGCTTCGGCGCGCTGCCCTTTATTTTCGGCACGCTGGTTTCCTCGTTGCTGGCGCTGGCCATCGCCGCCCCGCTGGCCATCTCCACGGCCATCTACCTCACCGAACTGGCCCCCCACCGCCTGCGTCAGCCACTGGTGTTCATGATCGAGATGCTCTCGGCCATCCCGAGCGTGATCTACGGCCTGTGGGCGATCTTCATCATGCTGCCCTGGCTCTCGCAGTCCGTCTTCCCGCTCCTGCGCCATTCGCTCGGGGCGCTGCCCAAGTCGATTCCGCTTTTTCACCACGAAATCCCCACCCCCGCCCTCCTCTTCAGCGGGCCGACAGGCGCGGGCTACAGCATGCTTTCCGGCGCGATCATCATTGCGGTGATGATCCTGCCCATCATCACGAGCGTGTCGCGTGAAATCCTGCGCTCTGTGCCCGACCTCCAGCGCGAGGCCGCCTACGGCCTCGGCGCGACCCGCTGGGAAGTGACGCGCATCGCCGTGCTCTCCTACGCCAAGAAGGGGCTTTTCGGGGCGATGATCCTCGGGCTCGGGCGCGCGCTCGGCGAGACGATGGCCGTCACGATGGTGATCGGCAACACGCCGCGCATCAGCCCCTCGCTTTTCTCGCCCGGCTACACGCTGGCCAGCGTGATCGCCAACGAGTTCGCCGAGGCTACGAGCGACGACTACCTGCACGCCCTCGTGGCCATCGGACTCGTGCTCATGGCCGTCACGGTGGTCGTCAACCTGTGCGCGCAGCTCATCCTCAAGCTCAGCGGCACGGAAGTGGGCGCGGTGCGCTGATTCCTTTTTCTCCATCTCCGCCATGCCTGCCGCCACCCTGCCCCCCGCGAACGCCGTTTCCCGCGAAACGTCCTCTCCCGCCGCCGTCCCCCGGGACAACCGCCACGGCTGGCGCAAAGGCAAGAGCACGCTGGCTTCGGGGGTCAGCCTGGCGTGCGCGCTGATCGTCATCACGCCCCTCGGTTTCGTACTCGGCTACCTCATCCTCAAGGGGGCCAGCTCGCTCAACCTGGCATTCTTCTTCAACCTGCCCGCGCCGGTCGGTGAGACCGGCGGCGGCGTGGCCAACGCCAACGTCGGGACGTTCGTGGTCATCGCCATCGCCTCGGTGATCGGCGTACCAGTGGGCATTTTCGGCGCGATCTACCTGACAGAATACGGCGGACGGCGCTTCAACTCCGTGGTGCGCCTGGGCGCGGACATCCTCAACGGCGTGCCTTCCATCGTGTGGGGGATTGTGGCCTACGCGCTGCTGGTCAACCACGACGTGGTCCTCTTCGGCCACACGATCTGGCACAAGGGCTTCTCCACCCTGGCGGGCGGCGTGGCGCTGGCGTTCATCCTGATCCCCATGGTGCTGCGGACCACGGAGGAAGTGCTCCTGCTCGTGCCCAACGGCTACCGCGAGGCCGCTACGGCGCTGGGGATCAACCGCTGGCGCATCTGCGTGCAGATCGTCGCCAAGACGGCGCTCAAGGGCATCGTCACGGGGGTCATGCTCGCCGTGGCGCGCATCGCGGGTGAGACGGCCCCGCTGCTGTTCACGGCGCTGGGCAACCGCTTCTGGAGCTTCCAGTTTCACGGTCCCATCACCGCGCTGCCCGGGGAGTTCGCGCAGGGGTTCGCGCAGCCCATCGCGGCGCTGCCGCTGCAAATTTTCTCCTACGCCATCTCGCCCTACGACGACTGGCACCGGCAGGCGTGGGCGGCGGCGCTGGTGCTCATCCTCCTCGTGCTCAGCCTGAACGTGGGCCTGCGCTACCTCACCCGCGACCGCGTCGTGCGGGTCATGACCAAACCTTGATCCCCTTGCGATGATGAATTCCGGCCTTACCTCTTCACCTGGCATCCCGACGATGGAACCATCACCTGCCACCACCGCTCCTGTCTCGACCGTGACCGCCACCTCGGCAATTCCCGCCCCGGTCCAGGACACGCGGCCCGCCTTCGACGCGCAGAACGTTTCCATCTTCTACACGCAGAAGCCGGCAGTGGACGGGGTGACGCTGCAAGTCCCTTCGCGGTCAGTGACGGCGATCATCGGACCGAGCGGATGCGGCAAATCGACGTTCCTGCGCTGCCTTAACCGCATGCACGAACTCGTGCCCGGCGCGCGGATGACCGGCACGATCCGCCTCTACGGCGACGACCTCTATGCCCCGGAGATCGACCCCACCGTCGTGCGCCGCCGGGTGGGCATGGTGTTCCAGAAGTCCAACCCGTTCCCGACGATGTCCATCGCCGAGAACGTGACGGTGGGCCTGCGGCTCAACGGAGTACGCGACCGGGCCTTCCTGCGCGAGCGCATGGAGCAGGCCCTGCGCATGTCGGCCCTGTGGGACGAGGTCAAGAACGACCTCAACCGCCCGGGCATCAGCCTCTCCGGCGGCCAGCAGCAGCGGCTCTGCATCGCGCGGGCCGTGGCGGTGCAGCCCGAAGTGCTGCTGATGGACGAACCGGCCTCGGCGCTCGACCCCATTGCCACGTCGAAGGTGGAGGAACTCATCAACGACCTGAAGAAGAACTACACCATCGTGATCGTCACGCACAACATGCAGCAGGCGACGCGCGTGGCGGACCAGACGGCGTTCTTCTACCTCGGCAAGCTGATCGAGTTCGCGCCGACGCGCGAGTTGTTCAACAACCCGCGCCAACCGCAGACGGAAGCGTACATCACAGGCCGGTTCGGTTGACCGCCGCCAGCGGTTACGTCTTCGCCCCGATCCTGTTCAGCAGGACCGTGCCGTTTTTCGTGTGGAAGGTCCGGATGACAAACCCGTTCCACCAATAAACGAAGCTGACCACCGGGTTCCGGCGTGGCGAACGGGACTTGGCGACGACGATGTGCGCTTCCTCCCGCTTCGCCCCGGAGTGAATCCGGACGCGGTGGACGATAGGCGTGGAAGCTTTCGAACGCGCCGGGAAATCCTTGGAATCCACCTGCGAACGCGCCGCCCGGGGAGCCACGACGTGCGCGGTAGCGACGCGCTGGGAAACGATGGGACCGCTCGGAGCGGGTGTCGGCTCCGGCCGACCGAGGGAATCCAGGCTCTCCCGGGTAAATCCTTCCTCCGCGTGCGCGGGCGGTGTCGGCTTCGGGTCGCCCGTGTCGGCCGCCCGGGCCGGGAGCGCGCCCCCCGGATTGACCGCGAGCAACCCGGCGAGAAGCGCCACTTTCGAGCGGGGGAACGACACGGTGCGGAGTCCGCGTGCCAGCCAGCGTGGTTGTCTCGGCGTGCACGGCCTGACAGCATTCGGGGGAAAACTCATAAGCACAAAGGGGAAAAGCCCGGGCGGAAAGGCGATTGCATGGGTCGGGTTTGATGGAGCCAACGGACGTACCCGCAAGCACCCTTTTCTTCCACAGGGGCTTGCAAGTTAACAAGCGAAACCGTCACCACGACGGTCTTTTTCAGATGGTCAGCCGCGTCCGCAGGTTTGTCACCGACACGGCCCAGGCCGGGTCATGCACCCAGAGTTCCACCAACTCAGAGTTCTCCCCCTGAATCCGGTCCAGCGCCGTCAGAGCCTTCTCGATCAAAGTTTGCGACGGGATTGCGGGATGCGCTTCCACCCAGTCGGCGAGCTTTTCGTTGTAGCTATCCACGGCGGCGGGATGACCGCGCAATGAAGCGAGCACCTCCATGGCCGCGATGGCTTCGACGGCTTCGTCGGAGCCGAGGTATTCGCCGCCGACATTTAGCACGGCCTGGAGGGTTTCCCGCACCAGCACCAGGTCTTCCGAATCTTCCAATTCAGAGAGCCAATCGCAGGCGGTGTCGTTGCCGAAGCTCGTCGCGTCCCAGGCACCCATATTGATCAGGAAGTTGGTTAACCGATCTTGGACAACAGGTAGGCGGGCAGGTCCGAGATTTTCATCCGCTCCTGCTGCATGCTGTCGCGGTGGCGCAGCGTGACCGTGTCCTTCAGTTCGTCGCCGCGCTCGCCCAATGTCTCAAAGTCGATGGTGAGGCAGAACGGCGTCCCGACTTCGTCCTGCTTGCGATAACGTTTGCCGATGGCTCCCGTCTCGGAGTAAACGACGTTCATGTGCGGCTTGAGCAGCGTGGCCACGCTCCGCGCCTTTTCCACCAGTTCGGGCTTGTTCTTGAGCAGGGGGAAGACGCCCACCTTGACCGGGGCCATGCGGGGATGGAACCGCAGGACGATCCGCGTCTCGCTCTTGCCCTTGTCGTCCATGATGGTTTCCTCGTCGTAGGCCGCGCACAGCAGCGCAAGCACCGTCCGGTCCACCCCGGCGCTGGGTTCCACGACGTGCGGGAGGAAATGCTCCTTCGTCTCGTCGTCGAAGTATTCCAGCGACTTGCCGCTGTGTTCCTGGTGCTGCTGGAGGTCGTAGTCCGTGCGGTAGGCGACGCCTTCGAGTTCCTGCACGCCGAAGGGGAACTCGTATTCGATGTCATAGGTGCCCTTGGAGTAGTGCGCGCGTTCCTCGGCGGGCACGTCGAGCACCCTGAGCTTCTCGCGCGACAGGCCGATTTCCTCGTAGAACGCCAGCCGCTCGTCCAGCCAGTATTTGAGCAGGTCCATGCCCTGCTCGGGGCGGCAGAAGTATTCCAGCTCCATCTGCTCGAACTCGCGCGAGCGGAACGTGAAGTTGCGCGGGTTGATCTCGTTGCGGAACGCCTTGCCGATTTGCGCGATGCCGAAGGGCAGCTTCTTGTTCGTCGTGTCGAGCACGTTCTTGAACTGCACGAAGATGGCCTGCGCCGTCTCGGGCCGCAGGTAGGCGACGCTGCTCTCGTCCTCTGTGGCTCCCACGTAGGTCTTGAACATCAGGTTGAAGGCGCGCGGCTCGGTCAGGTCGTAGGAGCCGCAGACGGGGCACTGGATCTTGCCCTCCTTGCCGACGGGAATCTGGTCCGCGCGCAGGCGCGACTTGCACTGGCGGCAATCCACCATCGGGTCGCTGAACGTCGTCTCGTGGCCGCTGGCCTGCCAGACGCGGCGGTTCATCAGGATGGAGCCGTCCAGGCCCACGACGTCGTCGCGCTCGCGCGTCATGCGCCGCCACCAGTAATCCTTGAGGTTGCGCTTGAGTTCCACCCCCAGCGGGCCGTAATCCCAGCAACCGTTCAGGCCGCCATAAATCTCGCTGGACTGGAAGACGAACCCGCGTCGCTTGCACAGGCTGACGATCTTCTCCATGAGGGCCGCGTTGGTCTTGCTCTGGGTGGTGGCTGCTTGCTGGGACATAAAAAGGAAAACCCTGCCTTCCGAAAAAGGGAAGGCAGGGTACGCTGGACCGGCCAAGCCGGCAACGCCGGAGTTTCGACCTCCGCGCCTTAGCGGCGACGGCCACCGGCCAAGGCGACGTAGTAGAGCACGTTGGCCAGCGAGGCCAGGAAAGCCGCCACGTAGGTCAGCGCCGCCGCCCCGAGCACGCGGCTGACGGCGGTGGTCTCCGCCGGGCCGTGGATGATGCCCAACTGCGGCAGAAGCACCTTCGCCCTTGCGGAGGCGTCGAACTCCACCGGCAGCGTGATGAGGTTGAACAGCATGATGATCCCCGCGCCCACCGCCATGAGCATGTAGCCCGTGTAAGGGGTCATCACGCGCATCATGATGAAGAGGAACGGCAGGTAAAACAGCATGGAGCTGTATTGCGTCAGGCCCACGGCCATCGAGCGCAGTTGCAAGGGTGCGTAGGCCATCTGGTGCTGGATGGCGTGGCCGCATTCGTGCGCGGCGATGCCCACGGCGGCCGTCGAGCGGCCCTCGTACACGTCGGGCGTCAGGGCGATGACCTTTTTCAGAGGATCATAATGATCACCAATCATGCCGTTGGCCTCGATGATCTGCACGTCGTGGATACCGCGTGATTGGAGGATGCGCGTGGCGGTCTCTGCCCCGCTCAGTCCGCTGGAAGCGGGAACTTTGCTGTACTTGGAAATTTGGCTTTTGACGAGCAGCGTCGCAAGTCCTGAGACGACGAAGGTAAAGATGATCAGTAGGATGAACATGGTAGGTTTGGGTGCCGTGAAGACGGCGTTTGTTATAAGAATATAGACCGGGATGGGCCCGTTTCGTTCATGGAAACCGATGGGTCACGCACCGGCAGCCTTCGATCATTCCCACAGCGCGTCCATCTCCTCGAAGGGAAGCTCCTCCCACCGCTGCCCGCGTGCCCGGAGTTCCGCCTCCATCCGCCGGAAACGGCGCACGAATTTGTCCGTGGCGCGGTGGAGGGTCGTTTCGGCGTCGAGTTTCTGCCAGCGGGCCAGGTTCACGGCCGCATAGAGCAGGTCGCCGATCTCGTCGGCCACCCGGTCGGCATCGGGCGGGTCGGCGGAGAGTTCCGCCGCCACTTCGTCCACCTCCTCACGCACCTTGGCGAGCACCTGCGCCACCTCCGGCCAGTCGAAGCCCACCTTCCCCGCCTTGGCCTGCGCCTTCTGGGCGCGCATCAGGGCGGGCAGGGACGCGGGCAGGCCCTCCAACAACGACGCATCCGCCGCCGCGCCCTTCTCGCGCCGCTTGATCTCGTCCCACTTGAGCAGAACCGCCGCGCTGTCCGCCGCCTGGTCCGCGCCGAAGACGTGCGGATGCCGCCGGATCATCTTCTCGGCGACGCCGCGCGCCACGTCGTCGAAGGTGAACGTCTCCGTCTCGCTGGCCATCTGCGCGTGCATCGTGACGTGCAGGAGCAGGTCGCCCAATTCCTCGCACAGGTTGGCGTCGTCCCGGGCGTCGATAGCCGCCAGAACCTCGTAGGTTTCCTCGACCAGCGCCGTGCGCAGGCTCGCGTGCGTCTGTTCGCGGTCCCAGGGGCAGCCGCCCGGGGCGCGCAGGCGGGCCACGATGCGCCGCAGCCAGGCGACCGGTTCACCCTCGGGCTCGTGCCGGGTGCCGGGAACGGCAGGAGTTTCGCCGGCGGACATCCGCTTTCCCTAGCCGCCGCGCTCCTTGCGCAGCAGCGACACCCGGGCGCGCTCCAGCGTGGCGCGCTCGCTGTTGGTCAGGCTGCTCAGGCCGTGCTTGCTGATCTTGTCGAGCAACGGGTCGATGGACTCGTGCACGTCATCCCCGCCCCGGCTAACGGACACGCTGCCGCTGCTCGCGCTGGCGGCCCGGCCCGCGTGCGCGGGCGTGTCCACGGC
>CALMAQ010000035.1 GCA_937859745.1 uncultured Verrucomicrobiota bacterium
GTCATCCCGCCGTTTTTCCCGGCGTTTCCGCGCGGAAACCGCCCCGCAAAATTCCCCCTTGCCAAGCCGGAACGGGCAGCCTAGTTTCCGTTCCCTTCGTTACCAACACGGAGCAAGAGTTATGGCATACGCGATTTTCAAGGCCGGCGGCAAACAGTACAAGGTTTCCGAGGGCGACACCATCGACATCGACAAGCTGGACCTGGAAGCGGGCAAGGAAACGACGTTCTCCGACATCCTGTTCCATGCCGACGGCGACAAGCTCACCCACGGGGCCCCGCTCATCAGCGGCGCGTCCGTCCTGGGCGAGGTCGTCGAACAGCACAAGGCCAAGAAGGTCATCGCGTTCAAGTACCGCCGCCGCAAGGGCTACCACCGCACGGTCGGCCACCGCCAGAAGCTCACGCGCATCCGCATCAAGAGCATCACGGCGGGCGCTTGAGCCGCTGCCCCTTTATCCGTTAACTTTCCCACGTTATGGCACACAAGAAAGGTCAGGGCAGCGTCAAGAACGGACGCGACAGCGTCAGCAAGCGGCTCGGCGTGAAGAAGTTCGGCAGCGAGAAGGTCGTCGCCGGCAACATCATCATCCGCCAGCGCGGCACGAAGTTCCACCCCGGCACCAACGTCGGCCTGGGCCGCGACTACACGATCTTCGCGCTCGTGGACGGCGAGGTGAAGTTCGACCGCGGCGGCCGCCGGGTCAACGTCGTCGCCGAAGCGGCGGCGGCCTGAAGCCCGCGGCGGGGCCGGTCCCCGTTTTTTGACGGCCGCTCCCCGACGGGGCGGCCGATTCCGTTTGGAGGTGCACCCTGGGCCGTTGTGGCCCAAGCGTGCGCTTTTTCCATGGACTACCGGGCAGTATTCGACGCGGTCACGCACGACGAGTGCTACGAACGCAACATCGACTGGGGCGAGCCGCGTCCCGGCCACCCCGAGGGCAAGGTGGGCGCGCACATCGCGGAACTGGAGCGCAACCTCGACGCGCTCCGCCCCCGGCTCTCGGAAGAGGAGTTCTGGAAACTGCGCGTGCTCGTGCACGTCCACGACACGTTCAAGGGCCACGCCAAGGACGGGGCGCGCATCACCGATCCCGGGAGCCACGCCTCGCTGGCGCGGCGGTTCCTGGCGGGTTTCACCAGCGACGCGGACCTGCTGGCGATGACGCAGTTCCACGACGAGCCCTACGCCCTGTGGCGGCAGGTGCAGCACCACGGCCACTACGACCAGCGGCGTTTCGACGCGCTGCTGGCGACGATCCGGGACTGGAACGTGTTCCTGGCGTTCCTGATCGTGGACGGCTGCACGGCGGGCAAGCAGCGCGACCCGCTCCACTGGTTCTTCGCGGAGACGGCCGGGCGGGTGGCGTCGCGCTTCACGGCCCGGGATATTTTGGAGTGAGCCGCCTGTCTGCCCGATTGCCGTCATGTTCCACGTGGTCCTGGTCGAGCCGGAAATCCCGCACAACACGGGCAGCATCGCGCGGCTCTGCCTGGCGGCGGACGCGGACCTGCACCTGGTGAAGCCGCTGGGGTTCTCGCTGGAGGACAAGTACCTGCGCCGCGCCGGGATGGATTACTGGCCGCAGGTGCGCGTCACCGTCTGGGACGACTGGCCCGCCCTGCACGCCGCCCGGCTGGCCGGGGCGCGGCACTTCCTGCTCACGACCAAGACCGACCGGCCCTACGACGGGGCCGCCTTCCGGCCCGGCGACTACCTCGTCTTCGGACGCGAGACCCGGGGCCTGCCCGAGAGCCTCCTGCGCGCCGCCGGTCCCGAGCGCCTGTTGACGATCCCCATGGCCCCCGCCGCGCGCAGCCTCAACCTCGCCACGGCGGCGGGGATCGTGCTGTTCGAAGGACTGAGGCAGGTGCGGTCCAGAGCAGTCTGAAGGATTGTCAAAGGAGATCGGCGCGATATGGTGTTTCCATGACCGACGCACCGCATGCCCTGACTTGGGAGGAACTCTGCGCAGACCCCACGCTCAGAGATTTGCCTTACCGTATCGAACTGAACGGTCTGAATCAAATCGTCATGTCCCCCCTGCACCTTCGGCATGGTCGCTACCAAAGCAAGATTAACAATCTCTTGTCTCGCCTGCTCGTAGGTGGTGAGCCGAGTATCGAGGCTGCCGTCTCCACCTCTGACAATATCAAAGTGACAGATGTAGTCTGGGCGTCGGACGAATTTTTTCGTCAACATGGGAATGCCTACGCCACACCGGTGGCACCTGATATCTGCGTCGAGGTGCTATCGCCCAGCAATAGTACCACTGAGATTGACCAAAAGCGTGCTCTCTACTTCGAGGCAGGCGCAACGGAGGTCTGGATTTGCGGCCTGAAGGGCGAGATGGAGTTCTACGTGCCTGCTGGCCAAGTAGAGCGCTCAATCCTGTGCCCGGCTTTTCCGGTGCACATTGAGCTTTGATCCATCAACAGCGACCGTTTGGGTCAAACGGGCACCGATACGGTCAGACCTGCTCTTTCCCAGGCGGCCCGCATCTCGTCACTTTCCTCCGCGTGGTTGAAACCGGCTTCAATCCATTCGTCGTGACTCCAAGCAAAATGTTTTGACGCTCGCACCACGCGACGCATTCTTCCGGCGTGTAGAAGCGCATTGTCCCGCCGCCCGCGCCCCGTCAATAGCTAATCCGCATCGGCATCAGCACGTAGAGGAAGCTCGTGTTGATCTTGACCACGCCGGGGCTCATCTCGTCGATCAGGTCCAGGAACACGGTGTCGTCGGTCAGGTTGCGCAGCGGGGCCATCAGGAACTCCGGGTTGAAGGCGATGGTGAAATCCTTGCCGCCGTACTTGACCGGCAGCGACTCCTTGGCCTCGCCGATCTCCGGGCTGTTGGCGGCGATGTCGATGTTGTTCTTGGTGAAGATGAGCTTGATGCTGTTGCTCTTTTCACTGGTCAGCAGCGACACGCGGCGCACGGCGTTGAGGAACGTCTCGCGCTCCAGTTCGATGCGCTCCTTGGTCTCGTTGGGGATGACCTGCCGGTAGTTGGGGTAGTTGCCCTCGATCAGCTTGGAGACGAGCAGCGTGCCGTTGAGTTCAAAGGCCACCTGATTCTCGCCCAGGCGGATCTGGATGTCGCCCTCATCCTTGAGCAGGCGCTGGAGTTCGTTGACGGCCTTGGCCGGGATGATGACGCTGGCCTCCTGGCCCGCGGCGATCTCCAGGGCGAGGTCCACCATCGCCAGGCGGCGGCCGTCGGTGGCGACGAGCGCCAGCTTGCCGTCCTTGAAGGAGCAGAGGATGCCGTTGAGGACGTAGCGCGTCTCGTCGGTGGAGATGGCGTAGCTCGTCTTCTTGAGCGCGTCCTTGAGTTCGGCCTGCTTGAGCGAGTACGTCTTGGCCCCCTCGAACTTGGGCAGGGGCGGGAACTCTTCCTCGGGCAGGCCGAGGATCTTGAAGAAACTCTGGCCCGAGTGGATGGAGGCGACGTTCTTGCCGTCGCTCTCGAACTGCACGTCGTTGGCGGGCAGTTCGCGGATGATGGTAAAGAGCCGCCGGGCGGGCAGGGTGGTGGCCCCGGCCTCCTGGATTTCCGCGTCCACCTTGCAGCGCACGCCCACGTCCAGGTCGGTCGTGGTCATGTGGATGCCGCCGCCGTTGGTTTGCAGGAGGACGTTGGAGAGGATCGGCAAGGTCGTGCGCGTGCTGACCACGCTCTGCACCTGCTGCAAGCCTTCGAGGAGCTTTTCTTTGCTGAGATGAAATTTCATACGCGGGACTACTCTTCGCTGAGGGGAAAATGGGCCGCCACGAACCACCGCCGAACCACGGACCGTCGCTCACCTTAGCCTATTTGCGGGACAAGATGTCAAGATTTTGCGCGGATGCCACAACATATTGCGTCAGGGAGAGGAAAAGGCGGGATGAGGGATGAGGGAAGGCAGAGGGCAGAAAGGCACGCATCTCTAAAACTCTGTCATCCTGAGCGCAGCCGAAGGACCTTGTGGAGGGGTACTCGCTCTGCTCGTGCAGCCAGCTTGCCAGGAGGATTGTGCCCGCCTTTTCCACCGGTCCTTCCCCAATCGCCTCTGTGGCGGCCTCATCGAACCAAGGGAAGCTGGTACCTCAGTCAAGGTCCTTCGGCTGCGCTCGCGGACTCGCTGCGCTCAGGAGGACAGAGATCTGGCGGGCACGCATCCTCCCCTCTCCTGCCCGCCGCCTTCTCCATCTCCCCGGCTTCCCGGCGGCATTGTTCGAGCAGTTCGGTCGTGTCGGTGCCGGTTCGCTCGACCGCCGGGCGCTCCCGCCACAGGCCGGTGAGGCAGTACACGCCCGCGGACACCTCGCGGGCCTCGAAATGCCAGTCCGGCAACTCCAGGAAATAGATTTTCATCGGAAACCGGCGGGGCCTCAACCCGTGCGGAGCGACGCGACGTTGCGCCGGTACAGGCTCGGCGACGCGCCGACGTTCTGCCGGAACCACCGGCAGAATACCGCCGAACTGAAGCCCAGTCCCGCCGCCACTTCCTTGATCGACACCCTGCCTGCGACAATTTCCTGCTTGGCGTGCTCCAGGCGGCGGGTGTCGAAGTACCGGCGCGGCGTCTGGCCGTATTCCCGCCGGAACACCCGGGCGAAATGCCCCGCGCTCATGTTCAGGCCGCGGGCGGTCCCGGCGCTGTTCCAGGGACGGTCGAGCGGCAGGTCGCGCAGGCGGCCCAGGATTTGTCCCAGCCGCGGGCTGACCCGGGTGCAGCACGCCGCGGGCAGCAGGCCCTCGGCCTCCAGCGTCCGGGTGAGCACGTGGACGAAGCGTCCGGCCAGTGTTTGAAAGTGCAAATACTGCTCCAGATTCAGGTGGCGGGTGATGGCTTCCACCGTGCCGGTGGTCCCAAAGGAGCGGGCCCAACGCAACACCCGCCGGACGGCGCGTTCGAGCGTGGGATGGGGGGCGCTCGGGAAACTGACCGGTTCGGGCAGGGTGAACAGGTCCAGGTCGTCCGCCCAGACGAAGCGGAAATGGATGGAAAGCAACTCCGTCCCCTCTATAAACGAGCGTTGGTAGCCGGGTGGCGGCACGATGATCCAATTCCCCGGCCAATACTCCCGGGCCTCGCCACGAACGTAGAGCACAGCCCTGCCGCGCAGCACCAGCCAGGCGGAATAGTTCGCCGTCCGGAAGGGGGTGACGCCTCCTGCCAGGGGGGGACACCCCTGGTAGCACCAGAGAATCTGGGAGCGGAGACGCTGCCACTCCTCCAGCGGCAGGACGTTTTCACACGCGAGCATGTTCGAATAAGCATACTCTTTGCGGGCCTGGGTCAACCGGTTTTTCTTCCCGATCACACGAGGTCTGATATTCTCCCGGGAGTCGCAGCCGACGAAATAAATCGAAAGGACCTACCGCCGTCTTAGCGGGTGCGGACAGGCGAACTGGTACTCCGAGGCCAGCCGGTTCTTTCGATTTTTTCGTCGGCTGCTTCTTTTTGGCGCGGGGGCGTGGCGTGCGGCCGCCTCAGAGATGCTCGCCTGCCAGCACGTCGGTCGGCTTGAGGTCGAGCGCGAACGGCTCCAGGTCCATCGGTTCGCCGTGGTCGAGGAACTCGCCGCACACCCGGAAGAAGTCGGCGCGGCGGTCCACCCGGCGGATGTCGTGCAGAAAGCGGCCCGTGCCTTCCACCCCCAGGCCGAGGAAGTTCATGTAACGCTTCATCTTCTGCACCTGCGAGCCCTCGGCCACGCCGGGCGTGCAGGCCGACTCGTAGAGCGCGTGGACGTAGCCGAGCACGTCGCGCCCCGTGGGCAGGCGCACCGGTTCGCCGCGCTCCGCCTGCCGGAACTGCTCGAAGATCCACGGGTTGCGGATCGCCCCGCGCCCGATCATCAGGCCGCGCGCGCCCGTCCGCGCGAGCACGTCCCGGCCCTTGGCGGCGCTGTAGACGTTGCCGTTGGCGAGCACGGGGCAGGGCAGGGCGGCCACGGCGCGGGCGATGAAATCGTAGTGCACCTCGCTGCGGTAGCCCTCGCGCACGGTGCGGCCGTGGACGGTGAGCAGGTCGATGCCGTGGCGGGCGAAGACGGGCAGCAGTTCGTCGAACACGGCGGGATCGTCGAAGCCGATGCGCGTCTTGACGGTGAAGGGCGTGTCCGTCAGCGCGTCGCGCAGCGCGCCGAGGATGGCGTCTACCCGGCGGGGCTCGCGCAGGAGGCCGCCGCCCGCGCACTTGCGGTAGACCACGGGGGCGGGGCAGCCGAGGTTGAGGTCCACGGCGGCGACGGGGTACCGGCAGAGTTCGCGCGCGGTGCGGACGAGGTGGGGGATGTCGTTGCCGATCATCTGCGCGACGGCGGGCCGCCCGGTGGGGTTGTCGGTGATCGACGCGAGGATGTGCGGCACGAGCCGGGAGGTGGGCGTGACGCGGAAGTATTCGGTGTAGTACACGTCCGGGCCGCCGTAGCGGGCCAGCAGCCGCCAGAAGGGCAGGTCCGTCACCTCCTGCATCGGGGCCAGCGCGAGCACCGGGCCGGGCCGGGCGAGCAGGTCGGCGAAGGATGGGAGCGGCGGGTGCATGGAACGGGGCAATCTATCACAAAGGCGGAAGGCGGGAGGCGAGATGACGGATGACGCTTACCCTCTCAAAACTCTGTCCTCCTGAGCGCAGCGAGTCCGCGAGCGGAGTCGAAGGACCTTGTGGAGGGGTACAAACTCTCCTTCCAGGCTGACCGCTCGGCAGGAGGGCACGCCAGCCTCTGTGGCGGCTCCCGGGTAGATGGAAGGCGGGTACCTGTGTCAAGGTCCTTCGGCTGCGCTCGCGGACTCGCTGCGCTCAGGAGGACAGAGTTGGAGAGGAACGCATCCTCCACCCTCTGCCTTCCACCGTCCGCCTCCGCCAAAGTTTGCGATTGAAAACCCCGCCCCCCGCCCGCAAGTTCCCGCCGTGCTCTCCTTCCTTTCCCGCCGCTTCGCTGCCGTCTGCCTGCTGGCGCTGTGCGGCGTCCTCGCCGCCGCCGACCTGCGCGCGGCCGACCCCGCCACGTTCACCATCAGCTCGTTCACGTTCAAACGCCCGGCCCAGTGGCAATGGGTGCCGGTGACTTCTTCCATGCGGAAAGCCCAGCTCCACGTCGCCGATCCCGCCGACCCCACGGGGCCGGGCGCGGATGTCGTCTTCTTCTACTTCGGGGCCGGCCAGGGCGGGGACGTGAACGGGAACATCTCGCGCTGGATCGGACAGTTCGAGCACCCGGAGGCCGTCAAGCCCGTCGTCGAGTCCGCCGACATCAAGGGCAGCAAAGTCACCCGTGTGCGGGTGGACAGCGGCACGTTCAACAGCGGCATGCCCGGCGGCCCGACCACGCCCCAGACCGACTACGGCCTCTACGGCGCGATCCTGGAGAGCAAGGAAGGCAACGTGTTCATCAAGCTGACGGGCCCGGCGGCGACCGTCCGCGCGGCGGCGAAGGACTTCGAGGCGCTGGTCCAGAGCCCGTTCTGACGGCCGGGTCCAGCGCGGGCTTGCTTTCCCGGCTTCCTTCTGTGCATCCTGCGTCCCGACGCCATGATGCTCCTGAGAGGAAACCGGCCGGTGTACGGCAAAGGCGCGTGGCGCAACACGCTGCTGCTCGTGGCGCTGCTGGCGGTGCTGGCCGTGGGTCTGCTGCTCAAGAAGCCGCCGCGCAGGGCCGCCGCCGCGAACCCCGGCGGCAGCCAGGCCGCGTCGGGCACGGGGGAGCTGGCGCGGCTCAAGATGCTCGGCCACGCCCTGAAGCTCCACGCCGACGAGCACGAGGGGAAGTTCCCCGGGTCCATCGCCGACATCCAGTGGCGGCAGAAGCAGCCGGGCATGGACTGGCCCGGCCTGCCCGCGGCGGCCAGCCGGTTCCACCAGCCCGCGAACGGCCGGGTGATGGACTGGCTCTATTACCCGGGATTCACCGAGACGGACCCGGGCGACACGATCCTGGCGGCGTCGCCGGTCGCGGTGGGACCGCAGGGCAGCCAGCGCATCGTGGCGCGGATCAACGGCGTGGCGGAGTTGATCCCCGAAGCGGATTTCCAGCGCCAGATCGGCGAGCAGAAGGTGCCGGGGGCGGTGCCTTGAGGCCACCGGCCGTCAAAGCGGGTTGGACACTTCGAGCAGATTGCCGTCCGGATCGCGGAAGTAGACGGACAGGATCGGCCCCCGCGCGCCGGTGCGCCGGATGGGGCCCTCGATGATTTCCACCCCGGCGCTTTGCAGGTGCGCGACAACCTCCGGCAGCGGCAGGTCCGTCAGGAAGCACAGATCGCCCGAGCCGGGTGTGGGATGCCCGGCCCTGGGCTCGAACTCGTGGCCGCGCCGGTGCAGGTTGATCTTCTGCGCGCCGAACTTCAACGCCTGCCGCCCCTCCTTTTCGACGTGCTCCATGCCCAGCACACGACGATAAAATTCCACCGTGCGCCCGAGGTCGGCCACGGTGAGGACGAGATGGTCGAGGCTGTTGACGTGCATCGTCAGCCTTCCCAAGCCTCCAGAAACGTGTTTACCAAGACCGGCAACTCCTGGCTGTAGCCGCCTTCGAGGATCGCGCCCACGGGGCAGGGGGCCTCGCGGCACCATCCTCCAAGTTTGGCAAAATCTTTTGGGCGCAGGCGCATAGCGGTCAACGGATCACCCGCGTAGGCATCGAACCCGGCACTGACGAGAATCAAATCTGGCTGGAAGTAAAGCACGTCCATCCAGCTATCGTGCAGAGCTTTCATGTGTTCCTCCGCCGAGTTGCTGGGAGCTACCGGGTAATTCCTGATGTTGTCGAAAGATTTCGTACCCGTGTTCGGATAGCCCGGATACTGGTGGCTGCTGACGTAGAGGCAGCCTTCCTGGTTGTGCAGGATGTCTTCCGTGCCGTTGCCGTGGTGGGCGTCGAAGTCCCACACGGCCACCCGCTTTGCACCGAGCGCCTCCCGGGCGTGCAGGGCGGCCACGGCGACCGAGTTCAGGTAACAGAAGCCCATGATGTGCTCCCGCGTGGCGTGGTGCCCCGGGGGCCGCATCAGCGAGAACGCCTTCTGGCCGCCCTCCAGCGCCCAGATCGCGATCTCCACGGCGGCTCCCGCCCCGCGCCGGGCGTGCTCCTCCATAGCGGGCAGAGCGGCGGTGTCGGGGTCGAACATCGGGCCATCCGGCGCGCGCAGCCGGGCGAGGTAGCCCGGCGAGTGGGCGCGCAGGAGCATCAAGTCGTCTGCCGGAGGCACCACGAGGGTGGGGGATGATGGCGGAAACCAGTCCGGGTGCCGCTCCGCGAGCAGGCTGGCGGTCGTCCGGACGCGGAAGGGCGCTTCCGGGTGGCCGGGCGCGGCGTACTCCGCGCAGGTGGGGTCGTAATAGATGAACATGGCGGCAAAACCCGGCTCGCAATGACCATCGGTCACTGCAAAGAGTCAACATCCGGGCGGCGGAACTGTGGCAAATCCTTCATTTCGTGGGGTTTTCGAGGACCAGCCCCCGGGTGGTTTGGCGCGGACCAGCGCCACTTCGACCCATCCGCCCCGGTGAACTTCCGCGAAGTGAGAACATTGACAGCCCGGGACCGGCTGTTACGATACGCGCAAGTTTTCGCCACCCACTTGCTTTAACACATTCTTAACAATCCTTGACGCGCAAGTGCTGGCTGCCTACAAATTTGCCCCATTGATTGGTTATTGAAGTGATTTTCCCATGAGATTTCCGTTCGCCCTGACCGCCAAAATCGCCAAGTACATCATCGGCCAGAAAATCCGCGGCAAGGATAAATTTGCCACGGTCCTCCAGTTGGAGCCGCTGCACACCTGCAACCTCACCTGCACGGGCTGCGGGCGCATCCGCGAATACTCCACCTCGCTCAAGGACCTCATGAGCCTGGACGACTGCCTGGGGGCGGCCCGCGAGTGCGGCGCGCCCATGGTCTCCATCTGCGGCGGCGAGCCGCTCATCTACCCGCAGATCGAGGCGCTTTCCAACGGCCTGCTCAACGACCAGAAGCGCGTCGTCTACCTCTGCACGAACGCCATGTTCATGCGCCGCAAGATGCGCGCGTACCTGGCCCGGGAGTTCTCCAAGACCCCCGAGGCGGTCGAGGGCATCATCGGCAAGCTCCAGGAGGCGGGCGTGGCCAGCGACAAGGACGCCGCCGAGATCCGCAAGGGCCCCAAGGACGCCAGCGCGCCCGTCATGGAGCCGCACGACTTTTTCTACTGGAACGTCCACCTCGACGGTCTGGAGTACACCCACGACCTGATCGTGGAGCGCGAGGGCGTGTTCAAGGAGGCGATCCTGGCCATCCGCATGGCGAAGATCTTGGGCTACCAGGTCGCCACGAACACGACGATCTACAAGGAAACCGACATGCGGGAGGTCGAGGGGATGCTCGATTTCCTGAGCGATTTCAACGTGGACGGCCACACGATCAGCCCCGGCTACGAGTACGACGCGGCCAAGAAGGACATGGTCGTGCGCCTGGGCCTGCGCGGCGAGGACTTCTTCCTGACGCGCGAGGGCACGCGGGAGAAGTTCCAGAAGCTGGCCGAGTGGAGCGAGAAGTACACGATCCTGGGCACGCCGATCTACCACGACTTCCTCGCGGGCAAGCGCGAGCTGGAATGCTCCGCCTGGGCCATCCCGACGCGCAACATCGCGGGCTGGCGGGGGCCGTGCTACTTCATGGCGGGCGCGGGGCATTTCCCGACCTACCAGGACATGCTCCAGCAGGTGGACTGGAGCAAGTTCGGCGTCGAGCCCTACAGCGGCAAGCCCAAGGACCCGCGCTGCGAGAACTGCATGACCCAGTGCGGCTTCGAGCCCAGCGGCGCGCTTTCCAGCCGCCTGGACGACTCCTGGCGCAACCTGGTCTACAATTTCGGCCCCCGCCCCAAGGGCACCGGCCGCGGCAAGGAAGTCCACGCCTACAACGGCGTCACCTCCGGGCGCGGGCACCTCACGGGCGCGCAGGTGGCCAAGCCCGCCGCTTCCCCCGCCGCGCACGCGGTGGCCGAACCCGCCAGCATCGCGGCATAACCCTTTCCAGACCGACGCAGCGCACGCTTTCGCCGGACGGGCCGAGCAACGTTTTTCCTGCCCGGGCCGGCGAGGCAAACATTTTTTCCAAAACCAGGGTCAGCCACCAATCACCATCGACAAGGGAGCCGAACGGCATGCCCCCCTGGCCATCCGCCCATCTTTCCACGCTACGAATGGCTAAGATCATCCGTCTTCCCCAAACCCACGGCAGCCTGGCCATCAACCGGCCGCGGCTGCAGGTGGACGACGAGGACCTGCAGAGCGCCGCCCGGATGGCCCAGGACAACCTCCTGCGGCTCCAGCACCCGGACGGCTGGTGGGCGGGCGAGTTGATCGTCGACAGCACGTTGTGCTCGGACTACGTGCTCTACATGCATTGGCGGGGCAAGGTGGACCCCGCCTTGCAGGAAAAATGCGTGCGGCACATCCGCAAGCGCCAGCTCGCCGACGGCGGCTGGAACATCTACCACGGCGGGCCGAGCGACATCAACGCGAGCGTCAAGGCGTACTTCGCGCTCAAGCTGGCGGGCCACAGCCCGCAGGCCCCGTGGATGAGCGAGGCGCGCGCGACCATCCTGCGCCTGGGCGGCATCCCGCGCTGCAACACCTACAGCAAGCTCTACTTCGCGCTGATGGGCGTGTTCCCGTGGAAGTACCTGCCCACGATCCCGGCGGAGATGGTGCTCTTTCCCGACTGGGCGTACTTCAACATCTACCAGATGTCGAGCTGGTCGCGGGCGATGCTCATCCCGCTTTCGATCATCAACCACTTCCGGCCCACGCACGTCCCGCCCGAGGACAAGCAGCTCCACGAGCTGTATCCCTGCGGCACGGAGGGCATGGATTTCTCGCTGCCCCGCTCCGGGCGCTTCTTCACCTGGCGCAACTTCTTCCTGCGGTGCGACCGCGCGCTCAAGTGGCTGGAGCGCACGGGGTTCCGCCCTTTCCGCGCCCGCGCGCTGAAGATGGCCGAGGCCTGGATGGTCGAGCGCATCGGCGAGGGCAGCGACGGCCTGGGGGCGATCTTCCCGGCAATGCTCAACGCGCTGATCGCGTTGGAGGTGCTCGGCTACGAGGAGGACCACCCGGTGTTCCAGAAGGCCAAGAGGGACTTCGAGGGGCTGTTCGTCCACGACCCCGACGACTTTCGCATCGCGCCCTGCTTCTCGCCCGTGTGGGACACGGCCGTCAACATCATCGCCCTGGCCGAGAGCGGCCTGGAGCCGGACCACCCGGCGCTCGTGCGCGCCGCGGAGTGGCTGTATTCCAAGGAGGTCCGCCTGCGGGGCGACTGGATCAAGCAGAACCCGCACCCCGAGGCGAGCGGCTGGGCGTTCGAGTTCAACAACGTGTACTATCCCGACACGGACGACACGGCGATGGTGCTCATGGCGCTGCGCCTGGTCAAGACGGACGACGCCGGGGCGGCGGCCACCGTGTTCCGCCGCGCGCTGGGCTGGCAGATGAGCTTCCAGTGCCGCGACGGCGGCTGGGCGGCGTTCGACAAGGACGTGATGAAGGGCTGGCTGGAGGACGTGCCCTTCGCGGACCACAACGCGATGCTCGACCCCTCCTGCTCCGACCTGACGGGCCGCACGCTGGAACTGATCGGCTACCTGGGCCGCCCGCCCGAGTGGGAGCGGCCCATCGCCCGCGCGCTGGGCCACCTCAAGCGCACCCAGTGCGACGACGGCTCGTGGTACGGGCGCTGGGGCGTCAACTACATCTACGGCACCTGGCAGGTCTTGCGCGGGTTGAAGGCCATCAACCACGACATGAACGAGAACTGGGTGCGCCGCGGCCGGGACTGGCTGGCCAGCTGCCAGAACGAGGACGGCGGCTGGGGCGAGAGCTGCAACACCTACGACGACCCGATGCTCAAGGGCAAGGGCAAGAGCACGGCCAGCCAGACGGCCTGGGCCGTGATGGGCCTCTGCGCCTGCGGCGACCTGGACAGCGCGAGCGTCCAGCGCGGCTTGCAGTACCTCATCGACACGCAGAACGAGGACGGCAGCTGGACCGAGGACGAGATCACCGGCACGGGTTTCCCGAAGGTGTTCTACCTCAAGTACGACATGTACCGGAACAACTGGCCGCTGGTGGCGATGGCGACCTACATGAACATGCGCGAGGGAATATTTCGCCCGACGCACATGCAACTGAAGCCTTCCGACCGAATCGGTTACTACCCGAAGCTCAGGAAGCTCGCGCCTCAACTGGTGAGCGTCTTCAACGGGATGGCGCCGGGCAGCTGACTGCCGCCGGTCCGCACGAGGGCTTCCGGGCGAAAAGAACCGCATTCATCCAATCATCATGCCCTACGAATTGCCTCCGCTGCCCTACCCGCCGAACGCGCTCGAACCCGACATCGACGCGACGACGATGGAGATCCACCACGACAAGCACCACCAAGCCTACATCACGAACCTGAACAAGGCGCTGGAGGGCAGCCCGGACCTGGCCAACAAGCCGATCGAAGAACTCATCGCCGACCTGAACGCCGTGCCCGAGAACGTCCGCACGGCGGTCCGCAACAACGGGGGCGGCCACGCGAACCACTCGTTCTTCTGGAAGCAGTTTTCCAGCGACGGCGGCGGCGAGCCGCACAGCGGGATCGGCGACGCCATCAACGAGGCGTTCGGCAGCTTCGACGGACTCAAGGAGAAGGTGAACGCGGCGGGCGCGGCGCGCTTCGGCAGCGGCTGGGCGTGGCTGGTGCTGACCGGCGACGGCAAGCTCGAGGTGATGTCCACGGCCAACCAGGACAGCCCGATCATGGAAGGCAAGAAGCCGATCCTCGGCGTGGACGTGTGGGAGCACGCCTACTACCTCCACTACCAGAACCGCCGCCCGGACTACCTCAAGGCGTGGTGGAACAAGGTGAACTGGAACAACGTCAACGACGTTTACAACGCCGCGAAGAGCTAGGCCGCCGCAGACCCTGGAAATTTTCGCTCCCGGACGCCTTCCCGCCGCCCGCCGCGTTGCCTAACGTTGGCCGGGCGGCGGGTTTTTGTCTGGTGGACCGCTTGCCGGAACGCCGACGGCAGGCTTCCCGCCCACTCTCGACGGTTCCCAGAATCGCCCTCACGATGCCCGTTGCTCCCCCGCTCTTTCCCGCCGAGGCCGCGCCTCTGCCGGACGACTTCATCGGCGTCACTTTCGTGCTGACGCTGTGCGCCATGCTGGCGGCGGCGGCGTTCTTCTTTTACGAGAGCTTCCAGGTGTCCACCCGCTGGCGGCCGTCGATGCGCCTGTCCGGCGTCATCACGGCGGTCTCCAGCGCGAACTACGTCCTCATGAGCATGACGTGGCTCTCCACGCACGTCCGGCCCCTGGAATGGCGCTACCTGGACTGGATTCTGACCGTGCCGCTCATCTGCGTGCAGTTCTACCTGCTGCTCCGCACGGCCGGGGCGCGGCCGGGCCAGGGGATGGTCTGGCGGCTGGTGGGCGCGTCGGCGTGGATGCTGGGCTTCGGCTACGTCGGCCAGGTCATCGAGCCGGAGCGGACGTTTTTCTGGGGCGCGGTGTCCACGGTCGGCTACGCGCTGGTGTTGTTCGAGGTGTCGCTCGGGGAGGCGAGGCTGGCGGCGGGCACGGGCGAGGCGGCGCGGATCCGGGAGACCTACGGGCTGCTGTTCTATTTCATTTTCCTCGGGTGGGCGATCTATCCGCTGGCGTACATGACCGCCACGGGCAACCTGCTGGAACGCTGGCACGACAGCCTGCCCTTCCCCGTGCTCTACAACCTGGGCGACGCGCTCAATAAGATCGGCTTCGGGCTGGTGATCTGGAAGCTGGCCGTTTCGCGCGGAGAAGAAGCGGCCCGGGTCAGCGCGGGGTAGAGGCCAGCGTGCATTCCACCAGCTCCGCACGACCTGAAGAGCGAGCCCCTCCGGTCAGGGGCGGACTCACGCCGGGAGGCCGGGGTGAGCCTGCGTGCGGCAGGTACACGTCGTAAAACTCCGATTGTTCCCGCCGTTCGAACCCTGCGTGGAAGTCGCGCCGGAAAGCATCGGAATACACGCGCTGGGTGGTGTCATACCAGTTGAGGTAAGAGAAGGGCGGCGAGCCTCGCGGTATCAGCCAGAGCACGCGGCGATGGGTGCGCGCTTCCAATTCAGACACAAGTCTGTCCAGGTTGGGCTCCGGTGCTCCGCTGCGCTGGTAATCCATCATCGCAGCCGCGTCCAGGCCGATGGGGTGCCCGATAAAGACGGCTTCGTGCCGCAGACCACTTGCCTGAGTATCGAGTTCCATCCCCACGCCGGTCAACACCGTCATCCCCTGGTACCGGGCAAGCAAACGGTGGACGTCCGCCAGGCAGCGTTGCGCCAGCCCACCGTTTTCCTGGTGGAACACGTGCATGCGTCCCGCCGTCTGGACGGCAATCAGCACGCACGCCAGCGCGCCCGCGCAGGCCAACGCCTGCCAGAGCCGCCCCGGGGCGGGCCGCCATTGTACAGGCACCCCGGTGATGAAGCGATCACCCAAACTCAATAGCACGGAAGGCAGCAACGGCAGGAGATGAGGTTGGCCCGCGCCGACCGAACAGGCAGGCACGGTGATCAGGGCCGCCGTGGACAGGAGCGCACCTTGGTAAAGTTGCCACGCCTGCCGTTCCCCAGGTGTCAGCAAGCGCGCATGATGCGTCAATCGGCTGCCTAAACCGACCAGGATCAGCAACAACAACAGCCAGCGGCAGAAGCCAAGGGTTTCCTGGAGGCCGCTGCCCTCGCGGAGGGTGAGGTGCAGGAAGCCGAGATAGTTCGTCAGCGAGAATTGCTTCGCGGCCAACACGAACGGCGCTGCCGCCACGAGGATCGCCGACTCCGCGCAGATCAAGAAGGCACGCAGGCGCCAGCCTTGTTGGAAGCCGATGATCGCGACGGGCAGGAAATAAGCGAGGGCGTGCGGCTTGAGATCGACCGCCCAACCCGCGCAGCATCCAACCAGCACCTGCCAACCGACCCCGGGCCTCAGCGCCGCGAAGAGGCCGGCCACGACTGCCAGCAGGATGAACGGATCGGGTTTGGACCAGAACGACAGTTGACGGAACGCGAGCATCAGCGTGGCCAGCAGACCGGTCAGCGCCCAGGCTCCGCGCGCGGAAAGAAGCTGGCGGCGGGTCATGGTCCAAAACAGGGACAGCGACACAAAGGCCGCCACGACGCCAGGCAGCTTCGTCGAGACGATGCTGGGGCCGAACAACCACTGCGAACCGCCCAGCATCAGGCTGAGCGCGGGGCCGTACGGAGCGCAGTACCGTTCCTCGCTCGAGAGGTCATGGTACACAGAGCCACCTCGCGTCCACAACGCAGCCACCGACGCTTCACGACTCTCGAAAGGGTCCCAAAAAGCAGGGGTGAAAAGGTAGGTTCCCGCCGTGTAAACGAACAATCCGACGCAAAACAACCCAACCACAGCAGCCAGTTCGGTCCGGCCGATGGAGAGGCGGACCAACCACGCGCGCCATGGGAGGCGGACGAATACGAACACCAAGAAAAGCGGCAGGAAAAACAAGGGCCAGACGGAAGGATAGTCGAGCAGCGAATCAATGCCGAGGGCCAAAACTTCCCCAATTCCCATGGGGGGATGTTCCACATCTTGCCCCGAAGTGGCAAGAAGATTGTAATGAAACACTTACGGTTTTTGTCGTCTCGACGCCCTCCGGCACCACACCGCCAGCAGGGCATGCGCCGGGCTGAAATCCAGGGGCGCCGCGGCGGCTTCCAACTCCCAGTTTTCGTGTCCAATGGCGGGTAGGCTATCCAGGATTGTCCGCCGGAAGTTTGCCGCCGTCAGCCCCTGCGAGTTGGTCGAGCAGAGCAGCCAGCCGCCCGGCTCCAGCAACGGCGCGGCCAGGCGGACCAGGTCGCCGAAGTCGTCCCCCACGCGGAACACTTTCCCCTTCCGGTCGCGCGAGAACGTCGGTGGGTCGAGCACCACGCCCCGGAACCGCCGCCCCTGCCGCGCGTAGCGCCGCAAGTGCTCGAACACGTCCCCGGCGTGGAACTCGTGCGCGCGGTCGTCCAGCCCGTTGAGGCGGAAGTTCTCCCGCGCCCAGTCCAGCGAGCGGCGCGAGAGGTCCACGCTGACCGTCCGCGCGCCCGCCGCCGCCGCCGCGACCGAGAACGCGCCGGTGTACGCGAAGCAGTTGAGGACGGCGTCCCCCGGCCCCGCGCGCCGCCGGAGCGCGGCGCGGCTGGCGCGCTGGTCCAGGAAGAGGCCCTGCGAATAGCCGCCCGCGAGATCCAGGCGGTAGAGCAGGCCGTTCTCGCGCACGGGGAAGGGCTCCGCGACGGGCTCGCCCGCCCAGGGCGCGGGCGGCTGCTGGTGCCCGCCGCGCGGGTCGAGCCGCTTCCAGTAGATGCAGCGCGGGGCGTCGGCGG
>CALMAQ010000036.1 GCA_937859745.1 uncultured Verrucomicrobiota bacterium
CCTTACAACAGCGTCACCGAACAGAAATACATTGATGACGCGGACCACGCCTTCCTGGCCATCCAGCAGCCGAAGTTGCAGGCGTTCAACGACGCCTCAGCGGCGTTAAAGGCCGTGGGTTACGCGAGCCCGAAAGGCTTGAACACGAAGCAATCCGTGACCGACCGGCGCGGATTGATCGCCAAGTGTCTCGCCGCCAACGACGACTACGCCGCCTTCGTCGCCACGCAGTTGGATACGTTTCACGATCTGCTCTCCAAGACACCGCTCACGCCCGCCGACGTGCAAAAGACCTTCGACAATTCTTCCTTGAAGGCGCAGACGCCCGACGTGATCAAGCTGCGGCAAGCAGAGCACGATTACCTGAAGGGTTGTGACGACATGATGGCGGCATTGGAAAAGTGGTCGGGCGAGTGGAATGTGAACGCGGATGGCAAGCTCCAGCTGAAGCGCAAGGAGAACATCGCCGAGTACAACCAACTCGCCCAGAAGTTCAACGTGGCTTATGCGACCGTTTTGCAGGCGCAGAACGACTACAACACAAACTGGGGTAATGTCGGAGGCACGGCGGCGGTGTCTGCGGCGAGTACCACTTCCCCGGCACCGGCGGCCTCTCCGGCGGTGTCCGCCGCGCCTGTTGCCGCGCCGACCGCCGCGCGCTGAGCCCGCCCGGCGATCACGCACCGAACACCTGGAGGAAGGCTACTTCGAGCGCCAGCGCCTCCTGAATGTTGCGGTCCAGGTTTTCGCGCAACTCGTTCAGCCGGGTCAGCCGCCGCAGCACGTCGGCGGTCGGGAGCTTCCCGGCGAGGTCCTTGGCCACGCCGTTGAGGGCGTCATGGTGGGAGGCGTCGTCGCCGGAGGTGGTCTGCCGCCGCAGGACATCCCGCCACCAGGCAGCGAGGATTTCCACCAGCCGCGCGCGCTCGGCGACGTAGCGCGCGTCGGCCGCGCTCTTGTGGTACGTCTCGCGCTCGGCCAGCCAGGTGCCGTCGGTCGTCTGGGCGTACTGCGCCTGCTCGCGCTTGAACGCCGCTTCGCCCTCGGCCTGGACACGCGCCTTGGCGGCGGCGAGCAACTGCGTGAACTCGCGCAGGAACAGGTACCCGGCAGCCACCGACGCTCCTCCGCCCGCCGGGTGCTCGCGGGCGTGGCGGTCGAGCATCGTCACCAGTGCCGATTCCTCGGGGGTGGCCGCGCGCCCGCCGCCTGCGCCGCCGCGCAGCACCACCTTGATGCAGCGCGACAGGATGGTCTCGGGCAGGCTTTCGGGCAGCGCCGTGACCAGCAGCAGAAGCGATTCGGCAGGCGGCTCCTCCAGCGTTTTGAGAAAGGCGTTGGAAGCCTGCACCTGCAAGCGGTCCGCCTCGCGGATGATGCCCACCTTGCGCCCTCCGGCCACCGAGGCCCGCAGCCGCAGGGAGTCTTCCATCTCGCGCATCTGCTCGATGAGGATGCGGCGCGACTTCGACTCGGGCTCCGCGACGTGCACGTCGGGACGGGCCAGCACGTCGGCCGGGTCAGCCCCCACGACCATCCCGGCCACCTCTCTGGCCAGGGTGAACGCCTCCTCGCCGCCGATGAGCAGGTAGGCGTGCCCGAGCCGCCCGCCCGCGTGGGCCCGCCGGAGGTAATCGAGGGCGATGCTAGGGGAAAAGGCCATGGCAGCGCGCGGTCAGTTGGGTCCAGATCAGGGCCTCGATGTCGTCGATGGGCAGGCGCGCGTCAACCGTCACGAAACGCTCCGCGCAGGTTTCCGCCAGCCGCAGGTAGCCCGCGCGCACCTGCTCGTAGAACGCCATCGGCTCCTGTTCCATGCGGTCGGGCGTCCCGCCCGCGGATTGGTCCCGGCGGCGGGCGCGGGCCATCGCCAACTCGGCGGGCAGATCGAGCAGGAACGTCACGTCGGGCCGCAACGGACCGGCGGCGAAGGCGTTGATGGCCGCCACGCTGACCGGTTCCAGTCGGCGGGCGACCCCCTGGTAGACCGTGGTCGAGTCGAGGAAGCGGTCGCAGAGCACCACCTGCCCAGCGGCGAGCGCGGGCGCGACCGCCTCGCGCACCAACTGCGCGCGGCTGGCGGCGAAGAGGAGCAGTTCGGCCTCCGGCACGACGCTCCAGCCAGGGGCCGTGTGCTTGAGCAGGCGGCGGACCTCCTCGCCCAGCGGGGTGCCGCCGGGCTCGCGCAGGCGCAACACGGGCCGCCCCGCCCCGCCGATAGCGGCCAGCCGCCGCGCCAGCCGTTCGAGCTGCGTTGTCTTGCCGCAGCCCTCGGAGCCCTCGAAAGTGATGAAAACGCCCGGTGTCATGCGGCCGGACCCATCTAAAGGGCAAAGTGAAAGTTTGTCCATCGCGATGCGCCCGCCTCGCACGGGTGAACGGAAGCAACGGCCGCATTGTCCAACGGGCAGATGCCACCCTGTTGCGAGGGGTGCAGCTTCCACCGCACCGCGTGCCATGAGCATCTATTTTCTCGAATCCGAACAGTCCGAGATCGCTTTCTTCGAGGGGGTTTTGCCCGAACGTCCTCTGCGGTTCGTCGCGCGGCGCGCGGAGGTGGAAGCGGACGCGGAGATCGTTTGCCTGTTCATCCGCACGCAGGTGGACGAGTCGTTCGTGCGCGGGCACCCGGCGCTCCGGCTCATCGCCACGCGCTCCACCGGGGTGGACCACGTCGATCTCGCCGCATGCGAGGCACGGGGTGTGACGGTTTGCCACGTTCCGACCTACGGCGAGCACACGGTGGCCGAGCATACCTTCGCGCTGATGCTCACCCTCACTCGGCGGTTGCGGGAAGTGACGGCGCAGGGCAGGGGGCCGGGGCAGCTCTCCTACCAGGCGACGCGCGCCACCGAACTGCGGGGCAAGACGCTGGGCGTGGTCGGCGTGGGCCGCATCGGGCGGCATGTCATCCGCATGGCGCAGGCCTTTGGCATGCGCGTCCTCGCCTTCGACAGCGCGGTCCCCACCGCGGCAGACGCCGACGCCGGGTTCGAGTACGTCCCCTTCAAGCGCCTGCTCGCCGAGTCGCACGTCGTCACCCTGCACCTGCCCTTGCGGCCCGAGACCCACCACCTCATCAACCGCGAGAACATCGGGCGCTGCCGCCCGGGCGTCATCTTTATCAACACCGCCCGGGGCGGCCTCATCGACACGGACGCCCTGCTCGACGCGCTCGATTCGGGACAGGTCGGCGCGGTCGGCCTAGACGTGCTCGAAGACGACGACGGCTGCGGCGGACGCGACACGGCCAAGATCATCGGCGAACAGATCGTCAACCACCTCAAGGCCGTGCGCTCGCCCGCCGAATTGCACGACCGCGAGCCCGCGCGCATCAAGGAACTGGAGGACCTGATGCGCAACAAGCGGCTGCTCGCTCTGCCCAACGTCGTGTTCACGCCGCACGTGGCGTTCAACAGCGTGGAGGCCGTGGCGCGGATCAACACGACCACGGCGGAGAACATCCGGGCTTTCATCCAGGGCCGACCCGTCAACGTGGTCACGCGGTAGGCGGGGCGGCCCGCCTGTTTTTTGGCTTGTTGTCGGGCGGCGGGCTCCGGATGCTCGGGATTTCGCCTTCCACGTTCACCCCAGCTATCTCCCCGCCATGAAAGTCGGTGTCTTCTCCGCCATCCTCAGCAGCCTGCCCCTCGAAAAAGCCCTCGCCCACATTGCCGGGCTCAAATGCGACACGGTCGAACTCGGCACCGGCGCTTACCCCGGCAACGCCCACTGCAAGCCGGACAAACTCCTGGCCAGCGAGGGCAAGCTCAAGGAGTTCCAGGCCGCGGTGGCCGAGAGCGGGTTGACGATTTCCTCACTGTCCTGCCACGGCAATCCAATCCACCCCGACGCGGCCTTCGCCAAGGAGCATCACGACGTGTTTCAGGCCACGGTCAAGCTGGCCGCAAAGCTGGGGGTGGAGGTCGTGACGACCTTCTCCGGCTGCCCGGGCGATGGTGCGCCGGGCGCGAAGTGCCCCAATTGGGTCACTTGCCCGTGGCCGCCGGACTTCCTCAAGATTCTCGCCTACCAGTGGAACGAGGTGGCCATCCCATATTGGAAGGAGCAGACGAAGTTCGCCGCCGATCACGGGATCAAGAAAATCGCGCTGGAGGCCCACCCGGGGTTCCTCGTCTACAATCCCGAGACCATGCTGCGCCTGCGCGACGCGACGAGCGAGGTGCTCGGCGCGAACTTCGACCCGAGCCACTTCTTCTGGCAGGGGATCGACCCGGTTAAGGCCGTCCGCAAGCTGGGGACAGCGGGTGCGATTCACCACGTCCACGCCAAGGACACCGGCCTCTACAAAGTCAACGCGGACTACGACGGCTACCTGGACACCAAGCCCTACAGCGACGAACAGAACCGCGCGTGGATGTTCCGCACCGTCGGCTACGGGCACGGGGCAGATTTCTGGGCGGACTTCGTCAGCGCGCTGCGCTTGGTCGGCTACGACGGCACGCTGAGCATGGAGCACGAGGACAGCCTCATGTCACCCAACGAAGGGCTCCGTAAGGGCGTGGAGTTCCTGCAAGGCATCATCCTGCGCGACGCCAGGGGCGAGGTCACCTGGGCGTAGACGCGCCGGCGGGTTCGATCCAGACCGCCTGCCGCGCAATGGGGAAACGCGCGTGCCGGAACGCGGGCCAGCCCGCCCGGCGCGCGAGGTCGGCGAACTCCGCGAAGCTGAACGCGCGGCGCACGGAAATCCGCGCGTCGAACTTCGTCATCGGCTCGCGGTAGAGCACGGCTGTCATCAGCCATACGCCGATGGCGGCGGGCCAGCCGCGTTCCAGGTCGGCGAACAGGACCCCGCGGCGGGCCAGCTCCCGCGCGCGCCGCAAGACCTGGATGGCGTCCTCCTCGCTGAAGTGGTGCAGGGCAAGCGAGCAGAACACAAAGTCGTAGGGGACCACCGCCCCCGCCACCGTGCGGGCGTCGCCTTCGACGAACGTGATCTCCGGGTACGCCGCGCTGCGCCGCCGCGCGATTTCAAGCGACGACGGTTGGTAATCCACCGCCGTCACGGCCAGCGTGGTTCCCCGCCGACGCGCCCAGTCCACCATCAGGCGCGGGATGTCGCCCGACGCCGTGCAGAGGTCGAGCATGCGGTAGCTCTGTCCGGGCACCAGCCAGCGTGCGAGAAACCGGCGGATGAGCCGGTGGCTGCCGAAACGCCGGTTGATGCGGACGAGGTTTTCCAGGTCCACCTCCAGTTCGGCTGACACCGGCTGGGGGCGGTCCATCAATTCCGGTTCGGCCGGATCGAATTCACGCGGGAACATGCGGGGCGGGGGAGGCAGGAGGGATCAGCGCAGCGCGAGCAGCGCCAGCATCCGCCCGGTACGGCCCTGCTCGCGGCGGTAGGAATAGTAACGGTCCGGGTCGGCGGCGGTGCAGGCCCCGCTGTCGGAAACTTCCGCCAGGCCGAGCGCGCGGCATTGCACGGCGATCTGCGCGGCGATGTCCACCTCGTACCACGGCGGCCGGATGCAGGGGCCGAGCAGCGCGTGCACGTCTCCGGGCTGCGACCCGAAATATGTGCCCATCGCGGCCACCGCGGCGGCGGTGACGTTCAGCTCGGTGCCTTTCTTCCCGGAATGAGCCAGCCCGACGACCCGGCGCACCGGGTCCACGAGGAAAACTGGGCAGCAGTCGGCGACGTAGATGCCCAGGCAAGCGTCCGGGCGGGCGGTCACGAGCGCGTCCGCCCCGGGTACTGCCGCGCCGGGCAGCGGGTCTCCCGCGCCGAACACGCCCACGATCTTGCCGTGGACCTGTTCCGCGCGGACGAACGCCTGCCCGCCGGCTCCCAGGAGTTCGCGGGCCCGCCGGTGGCAGGCGTCCAGCCGCTCCAGGGCGAGCGTCCGGTCCACCCGCACGTCGATCCCCGGCACGCGGCCCACGAACCCGTGGCGGACCGGCAGCGCGTCCAGCGCGGCATACCGCTCGATGGGTGGGGGCGCGTCCACGCCTAGTCTCCCGAGCCCGACACGGTCTGCGGGTCCGGGGCCTTCTTTTTGGGGACCTTCTTGCCGTTGGTGTTGTCCGGGGTGGTGCCCTGGAGGTCCTTCTTGCCGCTGCTGTCGGCGGCGTTGTCCTTGATCGGGTCCCCCGGGTTCTGGGCGTTGATCTTCTGGTCCAGCGGGCGGCCCGAGCCGCGCTTGACGTTGTCGGGCGTCTTGAGGAAGCCGCGCGGCAACTGCTTGCCCCCGGAATCCGCCCCGGTCGAATCCACCCCGTTGGGATAGCGGCGGTTCGTCAACGGGTCGATGAAGGCCTCGTCGTAGACCGTGCTCGTGCCGGTGACGCGCTCGTAATTGCCCAGCGCCACGGCGTAGTTGTAGCGCGCCTGCAGTTCGGTCGTCTGGGCCTGGAGCAGCGAGGTCTGCGATTGCAGCACGTCCAACTGCGTGCCCGCGCCCGCCGAGAGCCGCGCTTGGGCCAGCCGGACGGCTTCCTCCGCCTCGCTGACGTTGAGCACCTGGCTGGCGATCAACTCCTGCGACTGCTTGAGCGTCAGGTAGTTGTTCTGGATATCTTCGACGACCGAGTTGACGGTATCCAGGTACGTGATCCGCGCCTGGCGCAGCAGCGCGCGCGCCTGCTTGACAGCCCCGTAGGTCGCCAGGCCGTCGAAGATGTTCCAGTTGAAGTTCGCGCCGTAGAACCAGCCGTTGAGCGTGTTGCCCAGGTCGTCGCTGACCGCGTTGCTGCGGCTCTCGAACCCGCCCTGTGCGATCAGCACCGGTTGATACCCGGCCGCGGCGATGCGGATTTGCTCGACCTCGCTCAGGATGTTGAGCTGCTGCTGCTTGAGGATCGCTCGGTTGGCCTTGCCGGCCGCCACGCCCAGTTCCGGCGCGAAGTTCTGCGGGCGGTAATCCAGGTTGCCCACGAGGTTGAGCGGGGCCTGCTTCTCCTGGATCGGGCCGTACTCGATGCCCAGCGTGCGCGCCAGGCCGATGTAGGACAGGGCGAAGTTGTTCGTCGCCGTGATGACGTTTGGGCGCTGGTTGGAGACGGCCACGCTGGCCTGGAGCACGTCGAACCGCGGCACGGTGCCCGCCGCGAAACGGTTCTGCTGGTCGGTCAACTGGCTCTGGAGCAGGCGCAGGTTCTCGTTTTGGATGTCGATCAACGCCTTGTCCACCAGCACCGTGTAGAACTCGGTCTTCACGTTGTTGATGGTGGTGTCCACCGTCTCGCGCAGGGTGTAGTACGCGGCGTCGCGCAGGAAGCGCGCCTGCCGGATTTGCGGCGGGATGGCGGCGTTGTAAACGGTTTGCTGCACCTCGACCTGAATCGTGTAGCTCTTGTTGTTCTCGGTGGTGCTTCCCAGCAGGTCCCTCAGCGGAATGGGCGGCCCCGGGTTGCCCGCGTTGTCCACGGTGGCGAGGTTCAGGTTGTTGATCGACGCGGCCCCGGTCGTGCCGGTGCCGGTGGTGGTGCCGGTTCCCGTCGTGGTGCCGGTGCCGGTGGTGCCGGTGCCCGTGCCGACGGTGGTCGTGCCCGTGCCCACGCCCGTGGTGGAAGTGCTGCCGGTCGTGCCCAGGCTGGTGGTGGAGGAGCCGAGCAAGGTGCGGTCGGTCGCCGAAAACGTGCCGGTCGCGATGACGTGCGGCAGGGCGGCGGCGCGCACCTGCACGAACACTCCCTGGAGGCGCTGGATCTCCTGCAGCTGGCGCTGGATGTCCGGGTTGCGGTGCAAGGCGATATCGATGGCGTCGTCCAGCGTGAGGTGGCGCAGGCGCACCGCCAGCGTTTCGTCCATGGGCGAGGGATGGCGCGGCGTGTCGCCGCCGCGGAGGGTCGGCGCGCCCAGGGACAGCGGCACGGACAGCCCGGCCACGACGGCCAGGACTTTGGGAATACAACGGCGAATCTTCATGACTTGCACTTGGGAGGCTGCGATTGCACCACGACCCGGTGGATCTTCCGGTAAACGCGCAGCCACGCTCTCTGTTCGGACGCGGTGAGATGACTCATGGTGAGATTGAGGTTGTGGATCATATCATCTTTGATGTGAGCCACCAGCGCCGCGCCGCGCGCGGTGATTTTGACGAGCACCTTGCGCCGGTCGTCGGTGGAAGCGGCGCGCTGGACGTAAGCGAGGGTTGCCAGCCGGTCCACCAGGCCCGTGGCGGCGGCGGTGGTGTGTTGCATGCGGGCGGCGATCTGCGACATCGTGAGGGCTTCCTCGCGGCTGAGCGCGCCCAGCAGGAAAAACTGCGCGAACGAAACGTTGCCGCTGGAAAGCTCGCGCGTGAGGTTGCTCAGGAAACAACGGTGCAGGTAGAGGAGGATGTCGGTCAACTCCGCGGTGTCCACGCAGGGCGGCGGCGTGGCAGGGGGATTTTTCGGCGGAGTTTTGATCTTCAAGGGGTTGGCCGTGCGCGGGTCCGGATTAGTTAACGCGCTTAATTATCAGTTCCCCTAATCGTGTCAAGCGATTCGACAATTTGCGACACGGCGGCACGGCGCTCAACCCCACACCAGCGCCGTCACCGGGCTGCCCGCCGGCAGCGTCGTGCCGGGTTCGATCCGCACGAGCGCGCCGCTGCGGCTCAGCGCATGGAGCGCGTGGGATTCCTGCCGCCCGCTCGGGTGGAAGCGGCCCGCCGGGTCCAGCGCGCCACGCAGGTAGTGCGGGCGATTGCCCCGGTGGACCAAGTCCGTGGCGGCCACGGCCGGAAACTGCGGCAGCCCCGCTTCCTCCCGGGACGCCCCCATGAGCCGCAGCACCGCCGGACGCACGAACAGGAGAAACGTCACGAACGCCGACACCGGGTTGCCCGGCAGGCCGAAGACGTGCGCGCCGCCGGCCGCGCCGCGTCCGTAGAGGAAGGGTTTGCCGGGCTGCATCTGCACCCGCCACAGGTCGATCTGCACGCCCGCGGCGGCGAGCCGTTCCTTGACGAAGTCGCGCTCGCCCACGGAAACTCCCCCCGCGATGACCAGCGCGTCGTGCTCGCGCAGCCCGGCCGCAATCTTCGCGTCGA
>CALMAQ010000037.1 GCA_937859745.1 uncultured Verrucomicrobiota bacterium
GTCACGGGCTTGTCGAGCTTCGGAGTGCCGGAGGCGCGGCTCGACTACTACCACAAACAACTGCTCGCCGGCGGCTACCTGGTGGCGGTCAAGACCGAAGACGAGACGCAACTGGGCAACGCGCAGAAGGTGTTCGCCGAAAACGGGGGCAGGGACATCGATTCCTACCGCTACACCCGCAAGCTGACTTGAGAGGGGCCGCTCAGGTGTACCCGGCCACGGCGACGAAGTGGCACGCGCTGCCCGCGAGCACAAACCCGTGCCAGTAGAAGTGCGAGTACTGCAGCCGCTCCCAGGCGAAGAACACCACGCCCAGGGAGTAGGCGCAGCCGCCCGCCAGCAGCCAGTAGAAGCCGTGCATGCCGATTCCGGCGATCAACGGTTGCAGGAAGCACAACACCATCCAGCCCATGAGCAGGTAAATCAACGTGCTCAGGTGCTGGTGGCGGAAGCCGAGGCGGAACTTCAGCGCCACCCCGACCGCCGCCAGGCTCCAGGCCAGCACCAGCACCGTCCAGCCCCAGGGGCCGTGCAGCGGGCCGAGCGCGAAAGGCGTGTAGGTCCCCGCGATGAGGATGAAAATCGCCGCGTGGTCGAGCAGACGGCAGAACGCCTTCGCCCGGCCGATGGGCAGGAGATGGTAGACCGTCGAGGCCGCGTAAAGCAAGGTTAGCGACAGGCCGAAAATCACGCCCCCGGCCATCTGTCGGCCGTTGTGCCCGTGCCAAGCGGTGGCGATCAGGATCGGCAGGCCCACGAAAGCTGCCAGCACGCAGCCGATGCCATGGGAGAGGACGTTGGCAAGCTCCTCGCGTTCGGTCGGACGGCGTGCGTGCATGGCGGTTGGTATTTCCCTGCTACCCTACGCCGACTCGCGCTTCGCGACAAATCGCGCCGCCGGCATCAGGGTTCCGCCGTTGCTTCGCGCAACGGGCACCGCAGCAACCATGGCAGTGTCGTGCCTTGGACCAGGATCGAAAACGCTACCACGGCATAGTCAATGTCAGCAGCAGGTCGCGTTCGGGCCCGGCGGGCACCGAGAGCGCCAAGGCCACGGAGATTCCCCCGCGCTGTCCGCCCCAGGTCAACGGCACCACACCACTGCGCTCGACCGGTCGCCGGAACAGGCGCAGCGCCAAGCTAGGCACACCCACGCTGAGCAGCCGGGCCGCGAGCACCACGACGATGCTTGCAATGGCGGGCGCGGCAGCGTCGCGCGGGAGTTTGATCACGGTCACCTGCAAGCCCACGAGCACGAACAGCAGGGCATTGAGGATCTCGTCGATCAATTCCCTGAACCACTCCAGGCTCTGGCGCTTTTGCGCGGACATGGCTTCCTGCCGGTCCGTGTGGTTGATCATGATCTCCGCCGTGGCGACGGCCAGCGGGCCGCTCATGTGCAACCCCAAGGCAAGGGCGTAGCCGCCGCTGACCAGCGTGAGCGTCATCAACACCTCCACTGGATAGTGATTCACGCCGTGCAGGAGCCCGATCGTTAGCGTCCCGAGAATGAGGCCGATCAGGACGCCGCCCCCACTTGCTGGAGCAGCGCCCGGTCCGCGTAGGTCCAGTCCACGTCCATCTTCGGCCCGTGGCGACGGGTGACTCCACGAACACGGTGAAACCTGCCAGCCCGACGACGACGTCGAACAGGGCTTCGCCCATGATCTTGGTTTCCAGCGAGCGCGGCGCGTTGACCTGCCGCAGCAGGGCCCATCACTGCGGTGGGGTCGTCGGCGAGATCAGCGCGCCGAAGATCAGGCAGTACAACAACGGCATGGGCATCCCCATCTAGCGAAAAAGCAGCCACGTGAGCCCTGCCACGAGGAAGAGCGAGAGGAGCGTGCCGCCGAACGCCAGGAACGATACCCGCCAGCGTTGCTCGTGCAGTTCACGGAACTCGACGTTGAGCGCGCCCGCGAACAGCAGGAAGCTCAATGCGCCACCGAGCAGCGTCCGGCTTGAGGTCCGCTTGGTCGAGCGGGGCGAGGAGCGTGAACGGGTGCATCGGAGCGTTCAGGATAGCACCGTGCCCCGGCCCGCCAGCCGGGCGGGGCCCCGGGGTGGGTGCGGACCCCAAGAGGATGGGGGAGGAAACGCCAAGCGGTGACATATCGCTTTTCTCCGCGTCCGCCCGGCCGCATACAAGAAGCGCGGTCGCTCGTTCGACCCATCTTTTTCCAATTCCATCCATGCACATCGCGACCTTCTTCACCCCGGCGTTCACGACGGCCAAGCTGAACCGTATCGTCGCTCCCACGCCTCCGGTGCTCCCGCCCCTCAAGGCCTTGCGCGGCCAACTGCCGCCGCCCAGCTTCCTGTGCGCCCGGCCGGAGGTGGGCTGGCGCGGCGGGCAGCCCCGCGAGGAACCTCTGGTCCCCGCGGAGCCCGGGGCCGCGCCCGATCCCTGCAAAGTTCCCTTGTCGATTTCTGGGGAGGCGGTTAGGATTCCCGTTGCGCCGTTTTCGTCCCGGTCCGCCCCCCCTTCGATGGAACCCGTCCGACCCGCCGGAAGATTCGCCGCCCGGTCGTCCGCTACCAAGCGGCGTTTTAACGACTTGACGGACCGTTTTGCCCCGCCGAAGGCGGACGCCGAGGTCAAGCGGCGGATTTTCCTCTTCATCGCCTTCAGCCTGCAAGGCGCGGTGTTCGGGGTGTTCTTCGCGCTGTTCTATCTGGCCATCGGCCATCCCTGGGGCGCGCTCACGGTCGCGCTGTGCACCGCCGCCATGGCTTGCGCCCCGTGGGTGATCCGTTTGGCGGGGCTGGACGGGGCGGGCAACCTATACGCGCTCGTGCTGGTGGCGGGGTTCACGGCGCTGACGGCCATGGAGGGCGGGCTCTACGGGCATGCGGTGGCTTGGCTGGCCGTCGTGCCGTTGTGCGCCTGCCTGCTCGTGGGCCAGCAAATGGCCAAGCTGTGGTGCGCGGTATGCCTGGGATTAATGGGGGTGTTTTGCGTGCTGAGCCTGCGCGGCAGCGTGGTCCCGCGGCTCTACCCGATGCGCTGGGAACCCATCATCACCTCGGCGGGCTACCTGACCCTGACAATCTTCATGGCGACCATCGGCGTCACCTTCGAACGCAGCCGCCGCCGCTCGCTGCAAAAGGTCAACGAGACGCTCGACGCCCTTTCCGAGGCCAACGAACGGCTGAGCGAGCTGGACAAGGAGCGCACCGCGTTCTTGGGCATCGCCGCGCACGACCTCCGCAGCCCCTTGAGCACGATCATCGGCTTCGCGCAGTTGATCCAGCAGGTCAGCCCCCCGACCGACCCGCTCCAGCGCGACTCCGTCGAGCGCATCCTGTCGTCCGGGAAGCGGATGCAGCACCTGTTGGACCGGCTCCTGAGCGTCCAGGCCATCGAGGAAGGCAAGCTGCGGATCGACCTCAAGCCGTGCGACCTAGTTGCGCTGGCGCGCCAGACGGTCGAGCAATACCGCGCGGCGGCGCAGAAGAAGAGCATCCGGCTCGATTTCGTGCCCGGGGCCAACCTGCCCCCGGTGCAGTCCGACGCGGCGGCCACGACGCAGATCCTGGACAACCTCATCTCCAACGCCATCAAGTTCTCCCCGGCCGACCGGTCGGTCGTCGTGCGGGTGGTGCGCGGCAACGGCAAGCCGGACGACGACTGCGTCAGCGTGGAGGTGCAGGACGCCGGGCCGGGATTGAGCGAGGAGGACCAGCGCAAGCTCTACGGCCGCTTCGCCAAGCTGAGCGCGACGCCGACCGGGGGCGAATCTTCCAGCGGGCTGGGGCTGTCCATCGTGCGGCGGCTGGCGGATGCGATCAGCGGGCAGTTGACTTGCCACTCCAAGCTCGGCGAGGGGGCGACGTTCAGCCTCTCGCTGCGCCGGGCCGCCGCGGCGATCCAGCCGGAGCTGAACTGAACCGGCGCGGGGATACAAGATGCAGGATGCAGGATGACTGACATTTGGCAGGTGCGCGTGCTCTCCTTGTCCGCCATCCTGCATCCCATGGCTTGACGCAGCGCACTTTGTCCGAAACGATGGGCTCATCCCGCCATGGATGCCAGCTCTTTGTCCGTTCTGCTGCCGGGGCGGTGCGCCGCTGTGGCTTTCATCTTCGTCACGGTGATGCTTGACGTGCTGGCGCTTGGCATCATCGCGCCGGTTCTGCCCAAGCTGGTCCTGGGTTTTCTTCACGGGGAAACCGGACGCGGGACCATCATCTTCGGGACTTTCGGCCTGATCTGGGCGGGCATGCAGTTCTTTTCCGCCCCGGTGCTCGGCGCGCTCTCGGACCGGTTCGGCCGCCGCCCGGTCATCCTGATCTCCAACTTCAGCCTGGGGGCGGATTATGTGCTGATGGCGCTGGCCCCGAGCCTGCGCTGGCTGTTCGTGGGCCGGATGATCTCGGGAATCACGGCGGCGAGCATCCCCACAGCCATGGCGTACATCGCCGACGTGACGCCGCCCGAACGCCGGAGCGCCTTGGCGTGGCGGCGGGCCAACCCGGTGGCCGCCTTGGCGATCCGGCGGTCGCGCCCCGGGCTCAACGGCCTGGCCGCCTTCAACTTTCTCTGCTACCTCGCGCATGAGGTCTATCCCAGCGTGTTCGTCATCTACACGGGCTACCGCTTCCACTGGGACGAGAGCACCGTGGGCTGGACACTATGCGGCGTGCGGGTCTGTACGGCGCTGACCCAGGCGCTGCTGACGCGCCCCGCCGTGGTCCACCTGGGCGAGCGCGGGACGATCCTCACGGGTCTGGGCTTCGGCGTGCTGGGCTTCGCGCTCTACGAACTGGCGGGTTCCCCGCGCTGGTTCTGGGAGGCCATCCCGTTGATTGCCCCTTGGGGGATCGCCAATCCGGCGATCCAGAGCCTCCTGTCGCGAAGGGTCGATCCTGCGGAGCGGGGTCTGCTTCAGGGAGTATTGGGCTCGTTGTGCGGGATCAGCGGACCGCTCGGGCCGATGCTGTTCACCGGCACGTTCGCAGCGTTCATCCCGGGCGGCGCGGCGGCGAGGGGCTGGACGTTACCCGGCGCTCCGTTCCTGCTTTCCAGCGGCCTGATCTTCGCCGCGTTGCTCAGGAGCGTCCGCGCGACCCACGGCGGCCCGGACGCTGCTCCATCCGCCGACGCACCGTCCGGCTTCATCCCCGAGGTTTCTTGAATGGACCAGAATCCCGCCAGGAAACACGAGGTGGAACGGGATGGCTTCGCGCTGGTGCCGCAGGCGATGGAGGCACCTGCCTGCGGGATGTTGCTGTCCGTCCTCGGCCCGGTCGCCGGGGCGGGGCGGCGGGGATTGCTCGCGGTGCACGAGGTGGCCGCGCTCGCCCGGTCGATGGCCATGCTCGATCTCGTCCGGCCCCATCTCGGCGCGGATCCCCGGGCGGTGCGCGCCCTCTTCTTCGACAAGTCGCCGGAGGCGAATTGGATCGTTACCTGGCACCAGGACCTCACCCTGGCCGTCCGCGCCCGGACGGAGACCGCCGGATACGGACCCTGGAGCACGAAGGGCGGCGTGGTCCACGTCCAACCGCCGGTGGAACTGCTCGCGCGAATGCTGACCCTGCGGATACACCTCGACGACGCGGACGACACGAACGGCGCGTTGCGCGTGCTCCCCGGCTCCCACCGGCACGGGCGGCTGTCGTCCCCGCGCATCCAGGAACTGCGTGCCGAACAAACGGACGTGCTCTGCGCGGCCCGGGCCGGGGATGCCCTGCTCATGCGGCCCCTGCTGCTGCACGCTTCCGGCCGCACGACGAGCCAGCGGCACCGGCGGGTGCTCCACATCGAATATGCGGGGTTCATCCTCCCGCCCGAACTCGCCTGGCACGAGACCGCCTGACCCGCCGGTTTTGCTTGCCCACCACCGCCGTGCTCGCTACGGTCCCGCCCTCGGACCATTTCCCGCCATGGAAGACCTAGGCCACCTCTTTGAAAAAAACCGCGCCTGGGCGGCAAGCATCCTGCAACAGGACCCGGAGTTTTTCGCCAAGCTCTCGCGTCAGCAGTCCCCGGCTTACCTGTGGATCGGCTGCTCGGACAGCCGCGTGCCCGCCAACGAGATCCTCGGGCTGCTGCCCGGGGAGCTGTTCGTCCACCGCAACATCGCCAACCTCGTCGTCCACACGGATCTGAATTGCCTGTCCGTCATACAGTTCGCCGTGGACATCCTGCGGGTGCGCCACATCATCGTCACCGGGCACTACGGCTGCGGCGGGGTGCGCGCGGCGCTGCGCCGGGATCGGATCGGGTTGAGCGACAACTGGCTGCGCCACTTGCAGGACGTGCGCGAAAAGCACGCCGCCCACCTGGAGGGCGTCGCCGACGCCGCGGCTCACGACCGTTTGTGCGAGTTGAACGTGATCGAGCAGGTCGTCAACGTCTGCCGGACGACCATCGTGCGCGACGCTTGGGAAAACGGTCAGGAACTCGCCGTGCACGGTTGGATTTACGGGCTGCGGGACGGCATCGTGCGCGATCTGTGCATCACCATGAAAGCGCCCGCGGACGTGACGCCTCTCTACGAGAGCGCCGTGTCCACCCTGGAGCGTTAGAGTCCTGGCGCGGAACCGCTCTGACGCTTTCCAAGCCTACAGCCGCCCTTTCGCTCGCGGTCGGAGTGATTTTCCCTCCGTTGGGGGCTTACGCCGCTTCCCATGACAGCGCGACGCCCCTCCTGCCGCCGGAGCAAGCTCGGGAGTGGATCACGACGCTCAAGACGCCACGGACGGCGGATGCGCCCGCGCCGGATACCGCTTGAACGGGCGGGATCACTGCCGGGCAGGAAGGCGCGAGTCGAGCAGCTGCTTCAGCGCGGACTGCCACGAGGGCAGAGGAAGGGTCTGGAAACGCGTCGGGGGCAACGGGGACCACGGTGGGGCACTTGTGGGCAGCTTCCCATCGGCCGCCTGCCCCGCTTGCACCAAGAACGTTGCCAGGTCGAGGATGCCGTGGTTTGCCAGATGCCAGCAACCGGTTTCGCCGTCGAGCAACAGGTCGAGGCACCCGTGGACCAAGTCGGGCAGATAGGTCAGCGAGAACGGCTCGTGCGCGGGTAGCACCTCCGGCAGGCGGGTGGGCCGCGCTTGCAGCGCCCCCCACACGGCGTCGCCCGCGTCCCAGGGGCCGAAGCGCAGTCCGGTCTGCACCAGCAAGGTCGGACCGGCCTCTTCCGGATCGGTGGCGTACCCATCGCCCGTGAAGCCCAGCAGCGTCAGTCCGCGTTCGGCGCACTCGGCGGCGAGCCGCCGGCGGAAATCCGCCGGACCGTCCGAGGCGTCGATCACCGCCCAAGGCCGCAGGTCGTCGAGCAGGTGTGGGATGGCCCCCGCTCCCTCCGATGCCCACCGGCCGGCATCGAGCGCGCGGGTGGGCAGCGTGCGTTCGCGGCTGACCACTTCGAACGCGTGCGCGAGCGCCCGGCCCGCTCCGACGATGAGCAGGGGCGCGCCCGGGGCGGCCGTCGGGCCAAGCCGGTTCACCGGCGGCGTGAGTGGCTGCTGCGGCTGGACGGGCTCGCAGGCAAAGCGCCCAGGCCGCCGCCACCATCCGGGGGCGTCGAGCGCGGGATGGTTCGAGTCGCCTGCCGCCGCCAGCGTGCGGGCGAGCGAGGCCAGCGCCGTGGGGCGGGGGACGGGGGCCCGCACGTCGAAGGCACCGGGTTCGTAGCTGTCGGGGTCGTCCCGGGTCAGCAGGTTGATCCAGTTGAACGCTCCCAGGAGCGCCCACAGCGTCACGGCACGCACGTCCACCCCTTCCTGTGCACGGAGCGTGCGGGCGTCACGCCAGATCTCCGCGAACCAGCGCATCTGTTCCTCGCGGGTGCAGTTGAGCTGGGCTTCCGTGACCACCAGCGGGAGGCGGTAGCGTTCCCAGGCCTCGCGCAGCAACCGGCCCGGCCCGCTGACGCCTTGGGCGCTCGCGCGGACGGCGGGCATGTCGGCGTACGGGCGGGCGTCGTTCCCGGCGCGCGCGTAGGCGGGATAGCGCTCCGGCCGTTCGTCCAGGAAACGCTCGCTGGTGACGTAGTGGTTGATGCCCAGCACGTCGGGCGGGCAGGGAGCGTCCAGGAACCAGCCGAGTTCCCGTTCGCGGACCCCGGCATTTTTGAGGTAGGCCCACATCGGGTGCTTGGGGTCGAGGTGGCCGCCGAGCAGGTCGAAGGTCAACCAGCGGCGGTGGTTCTCGAACTCGGCTAGGTCGGCCATGGCCGGGGTGCTGTAGGTCTTGCCCAAGTCTTCCGTTTGCAGGAGCCGCGCGGCCGGGTTCACGGCACGGATCGCCCGCATGGCGAGGACGACGGCCTGGCACTGGTGCAGGAAAGCCCGGGCGAAGCTCGCGTCATCGCGCGCGTGCGGATACCAGTGGCCGTACAGGGCGCTGAAGCGCGCGGTGGTCAGCGGCTCGTTGACCGGCGTGTAATCCTCGATCCAAGGGTAGCGTTCGGCCACTTGCCGCGCAAAGTCGGCCAGGCCTTCGGGGAAGCCGGGGTCGAGCAGGTTCGTGCGCCGCGGCCCGCTGCCGTGGTGGACCAGCCCCAGGACCGGACGGATGCCCAGCTCGCGCAGCCGACCGAGCCGACGGTCCGTCCAGGACCAGTCGGCCACGACGGGCCGGTCGGGAGCCAGCCGCTCCCACAGGACCGGGTACCGCAGCGAGATGATGCCCAGCGCGGCGAACCGGTCCAGATCGTCCTCGCGCCAAGCGTGCCCGTTGCGCTCCATCTGGTCGAAGAAGCGGTCGCCGACGCGGTTGACGGTGCATTCCACCCCGCCCCAGAGTTCGAGAGAGTCAGTGTCCATGCCATGTGCGGGAAGAAATTCGCTTCTCCCCGATGGAAGAACGCCCCAGCGGCGAGCTTGGATGAGACGGCCACAGGCTGGCGAATAGACTCCGCCTTTTCCCGGGACGAATGGATCACGCACGCGCTCACCGGTATCGCCGAGGCGCACCTCCGGATCGACCAAGCCACGCTGGATGCCGTGCCGACGGACAAGCTGGTCGTCGTCCCGGGGTGTAGCGTCGGCGCTTATGCCCGGCCGCCGCGAGTGAGCCCGCACGTCGCGCCGACGACCGCGCCGAACGCGAGCGTCAGGCAAATGGCCCGCCCGCCGCCCGCGGCGAACTCCCGCCAGTAACGCGGGGCATCGTCGCGCAGGGGATACGGCACGGCAGTGAACACCGCTCCCGGCACGCTGTAGAGCAACCCGGCCAGCGCGCCTTGGAACCCGCGGCGGCTCCGCCCCGCGCCCGGGTCCGGCAGGACGGCAACCAGCAGACCGATGCTCGCGTAGGACAAACCGAGACCCAGGCCCAGCGCGAAACGCGCCGCCGGGGCGATGGGCTGGAAAAACGGGCTCGCGCCGACCAGCAAACCCCAGACGCAACCGACGAGCAGAGGACCTTTATGAAAGTTCAAGTTCGACAGATCGCACGGATCCCGCGCCGCGTCCCGGCCGTGCATCAGGCCGGCGGGGCCATGCCTGATCCGGTCCGTTGCGTTCGATGGTCGGGACGCGCAATGTTTCCCTAGCTTCCCCCACCACCATGTTTCTCTGTTCTGATCTATCATTTCACGCGCGTCATCGTTCCCGGCGTTGGGTTGCCATGATCGCCATCGGCTGTTTGCTGGTGACGCCGCCTCTTTTCCCGGCGCTCGCCGCCAGGTCCACCGGCGTTGGCGGCGTGGGGGGGGCAGGGGGAGCCCGTTATTCTCCGCCGCCCCTGAGCAATCCCTCAGCGACCGGGCGTCTCTCCCAGCCCAACGTCGCCGAACTCGACACGCTCTCCCAACTCGACCGGCTGAACACGTTGTCGGATCGTAGCTACGACATCGTCCCTCCCGCCAATCAGAACCTGACGCCGGGCGGTCCGGTGCCCGGGTATCAGACCATCCGTCTGGGCAGGGGCTACAACAACCGGCTCTACCTGGCGTGTACGGTGGCGGGCACCAAAGGCTCAATGATGCTCGACACGGGCGCGAACAACACGTCGCTTAGTGACGGGACCTATCACTTCCTGCTCGCGAGCGCTGCTGCCCGGCTGCCTGCTGGATTGCCCACGGCATTCACCATCAACGGCACGCGCGTCCCGCTCGCGGAGGCCCCCGACTACAACGTGGGCAAGTCCAACCTGGGGGCAGTGCCCGTGACGCTCATCCCGCCGCCATACCTTGCCGACGCGGGCCCGCGGGGAAGCAACGGACGCCAGTACGACGGCTTGTTGGGCGGGAACATCCTGCGCCACTACAACGCCATCATCGACTGCGGGCGGCTCGTGCTCTACCTCGACATCGACCCGGCCAGGAAGCTCAACCTGGCGGCCTCCTTTGTCAGCCACGGCTGGACGCGGGTGCCGATGCTGGATACCGGCACTCACTTCGCCGTGCCTTGTGTGCTCAACGGGCACAAGTTCCGGCTCATCGTGGATACCGGCGCGCCGTTCACGAACCTCGACCGCCACCTCCTGGCGGAGGCGCAGATCGCTTCCCACGACCTGCCCATGCGCAGCGGCCTGATCGGCACGCAGCCGCAGAAGGTGGGGCTGGTGGAGCTGGAGCGCCTGCAAATCGGCAATTACACGGTCACGGGAGTCCAGATGACCACCACTTCGCAGTCGCTGGCCAGGTTCGGCGGCCGTCACGACACCGCCACGGACGCCCCCATCATCGGCTTGCTCGGCGGCGACGTGCTGGCGAACAACGAAGCGGTGATCGACATCGGCAACAAGGCGCTCTACCTGAAGCATCCTGAAGGCAAAGCTTCCAAGCAGCGGTAGCTGTGCCGCGCCGGGCGAACCGGCGCGCGGCCGATAATGGACGATCGTCCAGCGAGCAGACACATCCGGCGGAGTGGCGGGGACGTGGCATTCATTTTGGTCATTCGCAGCCGGAAAACGATGTCATAGAGTAGACTTTATAGTCGATAGGGATTGACGCGGTTTGCGGCGGGGTAGCGGGACCTTTGCTCAGGCACGGGCGGCCACCCGCAGGTTGTGCAGGCCGCTGGCCGCGAGCACGACTTGATCGATCATCCCGGCTCGCCAATTGCGAAAGGTGTCGGCCACGACGTGGCAACGCTTCACCCCAGCGATGGCGTGTTCGACCGTGACCCGCACCTTGCTGATGACCTGGTTGATGGTCTTCTGGATGGGATGGAGTTCACGCCCGCGTGGTTTCTTCTTGGGCTGGAGAGTAGCAATGCCCGGCGGTTCGTGGCCCTGGAAGCCCGTGTCCTTGAGCAACAGCGTGTCGGGTGGGTACGTCAACCCGCTCTCGTCGGCCAGCTTCTTGTCGTGCACGCTGCCCGGAGCAGTGGGTCCAAGGTAAACGACTCGCCGCTCGTGGCTGGTGACGAGCAGGTTCTTCTTGCGATGCGCTTTCTTCTTGCCGCTGTAGTCGTCTTTTTTGCGCTGCTTGTCTTTGGGCCGGCGGATGGGTCGCTCGGCTCCATCGATAATCAGCAGGCGCAGTTCAGGCACTTCGGCCAACAACTTCTCCAGGTCAGCGGGCCGCCGGGCGGGCAGCACCAACTCGCGGCCCAGCGCGGCGTTGACCAGGGGCGTGAGCCGTCCGATCCACAGGCACACCTGCGGCTGGCTCAGGCCAAAGAGCAAGCCCATGACCTCCTGAAGCGGGTAGCACTTGAAGTAGAAGAGCACGAAGAAGAGCCGGGCCTTGGGCGTGGACAGCACGCCCGGGTTGCCGGTGGTCCCCGGTGCCCGTTGACGCTCTTGACCAAAGCGGTTGAACCGCCCACGTCGCACCTGGCTTTCCTGCTCAAAGGCGGCCAGCAACCGGGCGAACTCGCCCGCTTCCAGGCTGGTCAACGCACGCAGGAGCCTGGGTTTGCGGAAAACAGCTTCCATGTCCATGCTCCCTGCTTACCAGACGCTGCAAATTCTATCGACTATAAAGTCTACTGTACTTAGCTTCAACCCGTTACGGAGCGCGATGGTTTCCAGGTTCATCGTCCGCGCCATGCGTTCGAGTTTGAGGCGGCTTTTGCGATAGCCATGGATGTGGGCAGGCGTGATCTTGTCCACGCGCACGCCGCCGATGTGGGCGATCCAGCGATTGATGGCCTGCCGTTCGATCCCTTGCATACCCATCTTTTTGGCCAAGAAAACCTCGCTGGCCAGATGCTCGTAGGCGTAATCGTCGAAGCAGGGACGACGGCCTGTCTGGGGCAAGTTGCTGTCTCGGCGCTCTGTGCGCTTGCGTTCGAGTTTTGCCTCGGCGTCGTTTAGAGTGTCGGCGTTAGGCGGCCGCCGCCGCAGAGTCGTGCACCCGTTGCCCAGGTCAACCCGCAACTGCACGTACGTAGTACCGGCCATTTTTCTGCCAGAACCCGACCACTTTGCGCTTGCGGCTGTCGAATACTGGCGCGAAGCTCTGCCCGTGTTCGCTGCTTCGTTTGTCGCTTCCCGTTGAGCCGCCTTCGTGGTGTAACAGTAGCCCAAAACGTAGCACCGACACAACAGATTATTTCGCTTGTCCTGTGTGACTCACTCGGGCAGAACGAAACAAAGTTGCCGCCGGCGTGGCGAAATTGGCAGACGCACTAGACTCAAAATTGTGTCTTTAGCGGTTTTAAGGCGTTGCTTGGCGTAATTTTGACGATTGCTAACCCCTGAAAATGCGCCACTTAAGCGCGCAAACCCCTGATTTTGCGCTGATTCGTGCTACGGGCACGGTGTAGCACAAACTGTAGCACGGGCTTTTGCTCAAACGTGCGATGCGGCACCTTGTGGGAGTCGTTTAGGCTACGAATTAAACGAATTTGACGAATTAAGGGCGTTTCTCCTCTGAGGAGTTCATTCGTAGCGGGTACGAACGGTACGAATTAACCTCCCCCCCGTTCGCCTGGCGTGCCCAGCTTGGGGAGGAGACCATCCGGCACGCGACGGAAATCAAGCTGCGGGCAGAGCGTAAGGCGGGGGAGATTCTGAAGGAGACGCCGAAGAACGAGGGGGCAAAAGGCAATCCCTTTGGCCAAGGTGCTGAAGTTGTGCGGTCCCAAAATGGAACCGCACAAAGGCCAAAGCTCGCCGACCTCGGCGTCACGAAAAAGGAGTCAAGCCGTTACCAGAAGCTAGCCAGCATTCCGGCTGAAAAGTTTGAAGAGGTTACTGTTGACGGTTTGGCTCTTTCTCGACCTACGAGGACGGTACTAGGATAAACATTAACTACGCGCTACTCCTTCGCGTAATCGTGTCAGATGGACAGAAAGCTTAAAAAGGAACAGGTAGAACCCGTAATCGCTCAAAGTAAACAGACGATTGGCAAGCAGTTCATCAAGCGGCAATGTTTGCAGATCGCAATTATTTACCCGATCAAGCAAAGCTATCGCCTCGTAACCAAGGCCGGGACTTGCGGGTAGATAAAACATGCCTGAGTGCCTTTGACGTTTGATTTCTGCAAGATGATCTTCCATTTCAACTCCTGTTTGGCTTTGGATCATCTCTTTGTATTTTCCGAACTGGATGATCGGACAATAAAGCAGACGTGGTCCGAGCAACCGTCTGTTCTCGGGCGCTACATCGCATGTGTTCGAGAGCACCAAAACTCGCGCCTTTTTGATCGTCGGATCAGGCAGGTTAGATACCCACACATCAGCAAGTGCATCGCCCTGAAAAATCGTCCTTGTGTTGATGAGCCGAGACGTGAACATGCGGTCATCTATGTTCTCAGGAAATTGTTTAAGTTCCTTAAAGAGATTGGTTTGCCCTTCGAGCGAAAGGTATTTCGGGAGGTAGGTCCGAAATTCCTCAAAGGAATTCTCCATATTTACTTATAGTAAATCCCAGAAATGTTTGTTCAGCACATCAATCGCGAACTGCGGGGTTTTAACAACCTCCGTATTCAGCTTTTCTGCAAATTCGCTAATGTTGCTTAGCTGTGTTACCTCACTAATAACTGTTCCATGCGTGTCAACCTCATCAATGAGAACCATCCCAGTTGGCTGAACGCTCAATTCAGCAGCCACGTGAGAAAAGGCTTGATCAAATTCAAGAGGTCGCGTGTCGAACTCATTCGTCTGAGTTCCCCCGCTGAATAGCACTAGGGCACAAGCCCCATATATCAGTGTTCTGTGTAATATAGGGAACAGAACCGGTTCAGTTGATGTTACTTTTGGTTCAATCGGTAATGCGGTCACTGCAATACGCTGTCGAGTATCATTTTGCACCTTTCTGCTGCCATGAGCCACGGCAGAGAGATATTCCCGCGTGACCCATCCGTCCGAATGAGGAAAGTCAATGGTGTAACGAGGTAGAGTGGTAATCTCTGCTGGCTTCATGACAGGGCACTGGTAATTTGTCGGGTAAGATCCAAGACTTCTTTCCAACGGTCCACATAGTCGGACACTTTGTCGCCGGGCTGTAAATCGCGGTGGAAATTGATAATTGCGTACATGCCAGGTATTCCTGGTTTGACAGGGAATCCTTGTGGCGGAGCGAACCCTGCGGGGAACTCGAATATTTTGGCGTCAACGCTGGCATTTACGGTAAAGCCAAGCGCGACGAAACGAAACGATGTGCCGAACAAAATCTTGTTGTCAGCAGCAAATTGTGCCTTGGCAAGTCTCGGCGGGCAGAACAGTTGTCGCGAAAGATCCTCCATGTTCTTCCCCAGAGGATTAGGCAAAATTGCTCCTAGATTGAATCCGAGTGCCTTGATTTCAGTGCCTGGAAAAGCACCAACGCATATATGGAGGAGCTTGAGCAGAAGGTTCGGCGCGATCTCTCGTTCCATCGTGGTCACAGCGATTTGTACCCGGTCAGGAACAATCCATATCTGAAATTGCGAACTGACGACGTGCACAAATCCTCCGGCGAGGGTAAGTTGTGCATTAGCATCAATCTTGAAAAGCTCGCTGTTTTTGAACCAAGCCCGATCTACGGCAGTGAGATTTAACGGACTGGTCACCAAGACAGCTACGAAGTCCCAAAAAACGACTTCGCTGAACGTTGACGCGACGGAGGCATCAGGTTCGACTGACGTTCTTAGGTTTGCGGTCGCGGATCCAGAGGACATAAAAAAAAGCAGGGACTTAGAATCTGAGCAATTTCGCTCACAGTCGACAGAAACTTAGCTCCTCTTTTCGCCAAATCTAGTCGGACCCAGCAAGTCTAAAACTTGGCACCTTTTCTTTGATCTGCATCCTGGTACGTCCCGAGGACCCGTATTCTCTGCGAATATTATGCCAAAAGACCGAGCGTCGGCCTCAACTTTAGAGGAGCCAAAAGGGTAAATCTACCAAGGCGGAGAGCATGGTTAGTCATGCTCCAACCCAGCCAATGCAGGAAAATGGCCGATTAGCTTGGGAGTGAATTCCGGAGGAAATTACCCTTTGGATCGGCAACTCTATCACTCGCACTAGCTCTGTCACCGACGGGCTGGTGCAACGCAAAAACACGCCAAGCAACGCATTTTGCCGTTGACGTAACTAATTGACTCAATTACTTTGAGGGCGAAAAGAAGGTCGGTAAGTGCTGAAGACACCTACCGACCGGATGAACCAAAACCAGACACGTTCAAATGAAAGGACTCAGTTCATGGTAAACTTAAAGACCACGAGTGGAATTGGCAACCGAAATCAAGGCAGCCCGGACCGCGCTCGGGCTCACGCAAGAACAGGCTTCGAAAGCCTGGGATGTGCCTTTGCCGACCCTCCGTCAGTGGGAGCAAAACGTACACAAGCCACGCGGGCTTGCGTTGAAGATGCTCCGCCAGATCCTCGACGCCGCCCTGTCGGCGGCCAAGCCAACAGCCCCGGCCTCTTCGGAGTGCCCACCGTCACCGGACGACCCCGCCGCTACGGCCAAATCGCCGCGTTCCAAGCGTCGCCCTCGCGCCTGACGCCCGCCATGCGGCTGGCTGCCCTGGCGGCCGACGAGCGCGAGCGTCACGGCAACGTGGACGATGAGCAGGCCGACTTCGCGCGCCGTTGCGCCGGAGCGGGGTACGTCGAGGCAACCCTGGCCCTGGAGGGCAACTGAGCCATGCAGACCCTTGCCCAGCCCAACACTCTGCCGCCCGTGGTTGCATCCCCCGCCGCGGCACAGATGGAAGAGATCACCCGCTTGCGCCAGCGGCGCGAAGAGGTCGAGCGTCAGATGGACGTAGCTGACTACGGAGCTACTGGCGGCAACGGTCGGTCGCTGCGCCTGGAACGTAGGGCGATCAACGAACAGCTCGAAGCCCTGACCACCCTCGGCGACGGTGGACCGCTGCTTACCGTGACGCTGGACACCTTTGCCAGTTCCCTGGTGCGGCGCAGCATGGCCGTGCATCACACTAGCAGCGCCGCCGACGTGGTCAACGGCGCGCTCTCTTTCACCTGTGGGGAGGAGGACGACCACGACTGGCCCGAGGAGATGCACAAGGCGGCTGCCCGCCGAGTGGAGCGTCACGAGCAAAGCGACGCGGCCCCCATCGCCGGGGAACCGCGCGAGATGAACGCCCGCCGCGTTCACCTGATCACCGTGGAACTCACCCCGGTGCAACTGCGGATGCTCATGCAGATCGCCGACGTGCAAGGAGAGGAGAGCATGGCGGAGATCATCACCCGTCAACTGGGCGAGTACGTCGCGCACATGCTCGAATGTTTCCATGGGCACAACATGGAAGCCGTGCGGGAACGTTGGAACCGGGAAGGAGGCGCGCTTTGATCGCTCCGTCCAAAAGGAAACGCCCCGCGCGTGAGCTGGGGCAGTTCTCGCCCGATGGATTGGCTGCAATCCGGCTGGCGGCCAACGAGGCAGGCAAAACGCCCGAGGAGTTTGTCCGCTGGGCGGTGTGCGGCTACGTCTGCAGCTACTTGGCCGACGCAACGGATCATCAAGACTGTCCCGCTCTGTCCGCCGCGTTTGGCTTTGGAGAGGAGGCCGCTTGAACGATCCCAAGCTCGCCATGCCTCCTCCTTCGCTGCCGCGTGGCCAAGAGACGATCTTCTACCGGGGCAAGCGCGTCTTGGTGGAAGTCGTCAAGACGATCAACACCCGGCGGGACCGCGGCGTCGATGCGCTGCTCGTGGATGCCCACGGGCGCTACTACTACCGGCGACAACGCTGGAAGGACGCAAGGGATGTTGAGCCGCAACATACCCTGCTTCACCGCCTGAGCCTCTTGGGAGCGATCCTGTGGGAACTCGGGCTGGATGGTACGGGCGGCCACAGCGTGCTGCGCGACGCCACCAACGTGCTGCTGCGCCACTCGGTCAACGTGTTCGCCCTGGACAACCACGCCCAACGCCTGGTGCGGCACGAACTCCAAGACAATCCCGACCAGATTGCTGGGGATTTGGTGAATGCAGGCGTGTACTTCCTCTTGGGCAACGAGGACACGGATAGCCACGGGTGCAAAGAGCAGGCTCGCCAGCGGCGACTGGAAAGCAGAAGGGAGGCGGCTTGAAAGTGGGACCTTTCCAGGCCGGTGACAAGGTGGTGCTGGCTCACGCTGACCGCGCCTCCATGAGCACGGTCCCCCGGCTCGTGCCCGGACGGGTGTACTGCATCAGCGCGGTCTTTTTGTCGGAGCCAACCCCGCTCTTCCCTGCCCACCAGCGGGTGCACCTCTGCGGCGTGCGGCTCTCTCGCCGGATGCGTCGCCCCCACTACGGTCTGCCCTTTTCGGCGTTTCGCCGGGTGGGAGATCAAGCGAAGGAGGAAGCGTGAAGAGCATGAACCGCCGACTTAAACGCCGGGTGCGCCTGCTCACCGCCCAGAAGCGGCGGCTGGTGTGCGAACTGCGGGCCGCGCAGGCTCGTTGCCGCCGTGCTGAGTCTCACCCGCCGTCCGCCACGGCAACGGCCACCGCAGCAACCTACCCCGACGACCTGTAAAGACGCTTTGAACGGCCCTTTGCGCCGTGCCGCCGGTCCCATCCCGGCGGCGAGCCATCCTCTATGCCAGCCCTCAGCGGTCCGCCCAACGCGCCAGCGCCTGCCCACAGCCCGAAGAAGCTCACCTACGCGGAGAAGCTCCGGGACGTGCGTTGGAAGCGGCGGCGGGACGAGCTGCTGCGCCGCTGCAACTACACCTGCTGCGAGTGCCACACCCCGCTGACCAGCGGCACGATGGACCTGCAGGTGCACCATGTCGTTTACATCTCCTGCCTGGACCCGTGGGACTATCCCGACGAACTGCTGCTGGTCGTCTGCGACTGGCACCACAAGGAGCGGCAGGCGGTCGAGCAGGCCATCTACGTGGAGGTGGGTAAGCACCTGGCCACGCTGGACCTCAGGCAGATGCGCCGCCAGCCCATCTACGCGTTCTTTGAGGATGATAGCACGCTAGACATGTTTCCCGCGTGGCAACGCGAAATGCTGTGCTGGCTGCGCGACAAGCCCGACCAAAGTTGAAAGGTCATCTACGCGTTTCGCCCGCGTTGCCACGGGCAGGGAACTCGCCTGACGAGTACTGCGTTTGGAGTAATGACAGCCAGTCCCTCCAACGCTCTAATCAAGCCCAACGATATGAAGACAAAGACATTTCTCGACAAGATATTGATCGGCGGCGCTTCACTCTGGATGGCCGGGTCCATGGCAGCTAGCCAAGCGCAAGCCACCGTTCTCACCTTGGCTAGCAGCGCCGACACGCTGGCTGCCGCCGTGGGGCCAGCAGGCACTTCCAGCGCCGCGCAGTTGGCCCGGCTTGATACGCCCGACCTGACCGGGCTGACGTTTTCGCCCGCCCTCGTCGGCGGGTTTGGCACAAACACAGCCGCGCCGACCGGTGCACCTGCCGGGACCCAAGTCCTCAACATTGCTCCAGGCGACGGGGAGAATGGTTACTTTATGTTGACGTTTACCCTGCCGGTGGGATTTAGTGGCATCTCCCTGACCGGCGCGGCCAACGTGGACGATACGGGCCGGGCGTTTCTCAACGGCAACGCGCTCTCTGCCTCCATCGTCAGCGGCAGCTCCGGCGTGTTGAACCAGTTCGACAGCCGGAGCTTTTCGACGGCCAACGCAGCCTTCTTCCAAGCAGGAACCAACACGCTGCTCATCTCCGACGCCAATAGTCAAGGCGGGCCAAGCGGAGCGGCGTTCTACGCGACGGTCAGCTTTGTACCCGAGCCCTCCACTTGGGCATTGCTGGGATTAGGCGCGGCCGGGATGGCCCTGCGTCTGCGCCGCCGCGTTGCTCGTGCGTAAGGGCCTCGACGCGTGCTGGTCCTGCTGACCGCCTCTCGGGCCCGTGGCGGGCAGGCGGTTTTTGTTTGCTCCGCGCAGCTTGTCCTCAGCGTTTCATCTCCCGGCAGCGAACCGGGATCGAGCTTGCTTTGGGGAGCTCAATCGGTTTACAAAGCAGTGCCTTAGACAGAAACAAGCCACCGATGAGAGGGAAGTTGTATGAGCGTACCCACCTGGTTTTCGTCGCTCGTCTGGAGCAATCCGCTGACCGTGGAGCAGGCTCGCAGTACGCGATCCGCTATCCCGCAAACCTCTGGCGTTTACTGTTTCACCAAGTACGCTGGACCTTTGCAACGGAACACCGGCGTGCTCTATGTCGGCATGGCAGGAAGTTCGATCCAGAAGCGGGTGTCCTCGTACCTCGTGGACCCTGCCTCCATGCCCATCCTCGGAAGGAAGGGTCAACTCTCCAGTTCGCTTCGCCACGCCGGAAAGGTTCAACTGCTCACCAAGCTCCAACAGCAACCGCCAGGTGTCGCTGCCGGTATTTGGATACGCTGGCTGAGCTGCTCGGGGCCGAAGGCTTTGGAAACCCAGTTGATCCGCTATTTGCGGCCAGCTTACAACACAAGCGAGAACCTTGATTGAAAACCGTGGGGTCACGCCCCGCGTGCGCCCTAGGATGGGCCGCCACGGTGTTTCTGTGTCCGGTGGAGCTGGCCTTGGGGAGAGGCTCTTCCGCGCTCAGGGAAAAGGCGCAAGGGGTTTTTGTTGCCACGAATTTGTGACCTGTCATGCTCGGCCGATGGACAAACGAGGGCCCCTTCCATCCCGCCGTGCGGCTTTCACCCTGGTGGAGGTGATCGTGGTCATCGCCGTTGTGGCCGTGTTGGTGGTGGTCGGATTGCAGGTGTACCACCATTACCACGCCATCCAGGCTCCTTAGGGCGTCGATCAACTGCCCCGCGCGCAATACGATGCCCACGACGGTGGCTCTCTGCCCTTGAGGCACGCTCACAAAGAGCCGCGCTGACCAAGTAGTGTCCAAAGCCGCCAGCGCACGGTGTGATCAGCGTGGCAGGATTGGGGGTTGCTAACCCGCTTGCGACTGGATATAGCGGTGGCGTGGCATTCATCCAGACCCGACTCACCAGCGTTCTTTTCTGTGCGCTCGCGCTCGCGCCAGCCGCTCCCGCCGGAGCCAAGCCGCCCACGGCTCCAGGCAGCTACGCGGAATGGAACGGGGATCTAGACCATGTTGACATCATCCAAGCGTTTCACCTCAAGGATTACACGCGGGTGCTTGTGCTGCCCATTGACGTGACCAGCGGCGCGCTGCCTACCAACAGTGGCAACGCGGCGACGGAGAGAGTCTTGGCGAAAACCACGCCCTACTTTGCCGACCAGCTTGACAGCAACCTGCCCAACCGCATGAAGGTCAAGGTACAAGCAGTTCCGGCGAACACAGGGCTCGACAGCAACCCTGGCAACATCATCTTGCGCGCAAAGCTCGTGGAGATGAACGCCGGGTCCGAGGTGGGGCGAGTTGCTTCCCTAGGTTTTAGTGGAGCCACGCACATCACCATGGAGGGCGAGTTCATCGACGGCGGCACGGGCCGGACGCTGCTGCGCTTCACGCAACATAATCAGCACTTCAAAGGAGGCATCTTCCACAAGAGCACTGCCGCCCTGGAAGAAAACGAGGATCAGATCGCCGAATCCGTCGCCAAGCTGATCAAGGCTTTCTATCCCTGACTAGCGAGCTGTGTCCGCTTCTACGCTCATTGCACCACAGCAAACCCTGCGGCCTGTGCCGCGGAGACATCTGCCGCCGGGATCATGGTCGAGGCTCCCGACGGGGTGCGCATTTGGACCATCGGGGCAGCGGCGGGCAGAAACCCCTCCCGGGTGAGTCCTGCCAGCGGGTTCGCTGGAAGCGGCGTGTACGCCGCTGACACGTTCGCCAGTGGGCCGTCTGCCGGTAATTGATTGTTCTGGACGGCGGCCTCGGTCCCGGCCGCCATGGTCAGTCCGGCCAGCGGTTGCGACGCGGCGCGCACAAACTCACTTGGACCACTGGTGGCCAGTCGCTGACCAGCATCTTTTAATCCCGTGGCGAGGGGCTTGGCGGCTTTAGCGACACCTCCCAAAATGGCTTCACCAGCCGCTGGTCCTATCCCCCCCGTGGTGAACCCATGAACAGCCCCACCAAAACTTAAAGCGGGCCCAGCATCCGCGACCACTTCCCCCGCCTTTCCTGCGGCCTGCATCGTCCGACCAACCACCTTCGGCGCGACGTTCGCGGCCGCGTCGCTCGCTTTGGCAATCAGCCCCGCGCCGCTGGCCGCATCCGCCACGGGCACCGCCAGGGGCACCAAATCGCTCAAGGCTTCTTCCGTGGCGGGTAATCCGCTGCCCTGTGCGAGCAGTTGGGTGGCTGGACGCTCAATGGTGTTTTGGTATTGCCTGCGCTGATAGTCGAGCCTCGCCTCAATCTCCCCCGCCGAGGCGGCATCTCCGGCGGCTGAAACCAAATCATGACCGATGGCGCTCGTCGTGTTTTCGGCGGCGTGGACGACAGGCGAAACGGCCTTGTAGCCGCCGTGAACGAGTGTCGCGGCGAGCGTGGCAGGGACTGAGGCAAGCGTGTTACCGTTGAGGACCGACCACGCATCGTTCACGCCTTGCGGCAAATACTGGTCCGCCAGCGTGGGGATGCCCAGCTTGGCAGACTGTGCGGCGGCATCGCGCCCCGCTTGGATGTCCGCCTTGGCGCCACCGACCAGCTCGTTCTTGGTGTTCGTCGCCTCGGTGTAAATCGCGTTCTTGGCGTTGCTGATCCAGTTCTCGGTGTTTTGCACCGCGTTTGATAACGCTCCGCCATCCTGCCCCCCGGTGGGCGTGCCGAAAACGGTGTTGTAGGCGCTGTCGGCGAGCCGCTTCGTGGCGGAACTGTCGAAGTAATTTTTTGCGGCGCTGTAATGATCCTGCCACGTCTCGGGGAGCGGCGTCTGGCCGCTGTCGAGGCTTTGCAAGTAAGCCTGCCCGGCCTGAAAGGGGGTATGGCCGTTCTCATCAAGCACATCGGCGGCCGGGGCGATGAAGCCGCCCCCCGGGGCGTTGGCCTGTGCGCGCTGGACATCGTCATCAGGCGCGATGAACCCGCCTTGGCCTGCCCCGGCTGCCGCTGCCCCAGGCGCGGGCGTAGAAGTCGCGGGCACGTCGTCCGTCACAAGATCGCTGTCGGGCGCGGTAAAAGGCATGGCGGGCGGTTCTTCAGGGCTTCCTGGCCACTCTCCCCGTGGAATCCGCGTAGTAGGTGCCGCTGGGCAAGCTGGCGTACTGTTGCGCGCTGGTGACGGCCACCGGGTTTGCCCGGGAGCCTTGGGCGGCAGGCGCGGCGGTTGCGACGGGCGAGTTGAGCGAGCCGGGCGCGGCAGCGGTGGATGTACCTCCTGGCAGCACACTCTGACTGGTGAGACTGGCCGTGCCGCCTTGCAGGGCTTGCTGGACCAGCAACCGGCGCTGTTCGACGGAGCCACCAGCCGCACTGAACATGTTGGCGGCCTGATCATCGGTCAGCAGGCGCTTTGGCCCCATGCCGGGCAGGCCGCTCAGCTCCGTTTTGATCTTGTCCATCGTACTGCCCGTGCCTTGCAACGCCTGCATGTCCGCGTGGGTGGAGGCGCGGTCGGGCACCTCGACGTGGGCGGCGGCCTGCATGAAGTTGGCGTCATCCGCCGCCGTGCGCTGGGCTGGAGGTTTGGCGATGTACGCCTTCATGGAGTTGTAGGAGGCGAGAGCGGTGTCGTAGGCGTTCTTGGCCTTGATCATGTCCTGCGTGTTGCCCGCCGTCTTCTGGGCAATGGCCGCTCGGATCGCGTCGGCGTTGTACGAACCGTCCGGGTTCTTGAACGGCGTGGGATCAACCTGGTGGTTGGCGGCGTCCGTGAGCAGCGACTGAGTACCGGGAACGGCCGCCGCAATCACGCTGCCCGATGGGGTCATGTATTCAAGCACGCGGTTGGTAGCGGGATCAATCACGGGCGTCGCTGGCACTGGCCCACTGCCGGGAAGGCCCAAGCCCGCTTTCTGTGCGGCGATTTGGGCCGCCTGCGTCTGCGCCGCTAACAGGGCGTTATGCAGCGGCGCGGCATTGATCTCCGCTTGGGTAAGCTGCGCTTGCAATGGATTGAGCGGTGTCGGCTGGGCGTAGCTGATCGCCCCGTTGGAAATATTGATGGTTCCCGGCCCGTGCAACCGCTGCATCACGTCCGCCAAACTACCGGGCGGGGGCATGAACGCTTGCGCGAGCGGTTGTGGATTGGCCGGAGCGGTAACTGCCAGTGGAAGTTGCGCTAGGGGAGCGGTCGCCACTTGGGAGGGTGACGGCTGAGAGACAACTCCGAGCATCGCGTTGCCGCCGTTCGGGCTGGCGACCAACTGCGCGAGCGGGTTTGCCACTCGGGGCGGTACGGCGGCGGTAACGTTTGCCAAGACGTTTTGCTGGCGCGCGAACCGATCCGCGGGCGTATCCACGCTAGCCATGGCTCGGCTGAGAGCCCCGCCATCGTTGTTCGCGTCGTAGGTGTCCGTCGTCCCCGCGATGGGAGCGGCGGTGCCGCCGTTACCCCCGAGCGTCGCCCCCGCGCCCACGGCGGCCGGGTTGGATGGGCCGCCAGGCAGGATGCTCGGAGAACTGTCAGGATTGCTCGCCAGGAGCCGGAACGCGACCTTGTCTTTGAAGTTGTCGGCGTCGTCCACCCCGAGCTGGTTGAGCGCGGCGGGGTTCAGGTCAATGGCTGACCCATTTTTTGAGTTGTCGGGCAGCACGTCGCCCACCTTGGCGGTGACGGTTTTGCCGCCGTAGCTGGCCTGCACGAGTTGCCCGTTGAGCTGGTTGGGGTCGAGACCGTAGGCGCGGGCAATCTGCGGAGCCAGCGCAACAAGCGGCACATTGCCCGCCGTGTTCGCCCCCCACTTGCCGATGCCGTTGTCCCCGACCGCCAGAGCCTGCGCCTCGGTGGCACCCGACGCTTTGGCGGCGTTGTAGCGGGCAAGATCACCGTTCCCGCCGAAGCCGGTGCCCAGCGCCAAGTGGTAGCCGTTGGCATCCGGGGCTCCCGCGTTGCCGAAGGCGGCGGGATCGGTCGTGGTGGGCGTCAGGCTGCCACCCGTACCGACGCTGTCAGCATCCACGCTTGACGGGGTAGCGGCCGGGCCGTTGGCAGTCATCCCCGAAAGCGGCCCCGGCTTCGCGTTGCGCGCGTTGCGTTCGTCGCTGGCTTCCTGGTCCGACAGTTGATTAGCCAAATTGCGCTGAGGCGCGGCGGAATCCCATTTTTCTTGGTCCAGGTCGATGGTCTGCTGACTTTGGTCGAGCTGCTGTTGCCCTTGCCCGATCTTTTGGCCGCCCTGGAACGCCGACACCACGCTGTTGGCCATCGCGTTGGGATCGACCGGCTTGGGGCCGTACTGATACGCACCTTCAAAGTCGGCGGGGGTCCACTGGTGGATTTGCAGCGGCTGGAAGGCCGGTTGCAACGGCTGGTACGCGATGGGCGCTCCCTGCGGGGTGACGATTTGCGGCATAATTTAACCTCCTATTTTGCTTGGTAGAGAACGGTGTTGCGCAGGCCGCAAGGAACCGAGGTTGGACGTGTGGTCATCTGCTCAGGCGACCTGGAACAAGGAAGCGTGGCCCTCATATTCGATGGTGCAATTTGCGATGAGCCCCGCCACGGAGCCGACGTTGACTTGGAACTCGTTGTTTCCCGCGCTCGTCACGTTGAAGCCGATGGAGTTGCTGCCGGTGCCGACCTGCACGTCGCCGCCCTCACTGGTGATTGTCACCGCCCCGGCGCTGCTGCAAGTGACATAGCGGGTGTAGCTCCCTAGGAACTCGCCGCTCCCTTGGGCGAGGCCGCTGAACGAAAACCTGAGCACGCCGCCCCCGTAGTTCGGCACGTTGAACGTGAAGGGAGCCACCCCGGTGTTCCCCGTCGTGATGACTTCGCGCTGATGCCGGATGCCAACCAGGTTGCCGTTGGAAATCGTGCTGGCATCGCTGTGGACGACGCCCGCCCCGTGCCGGGTCTGCGGGGACACCAGCACGTCCTTGCACTGGGCCAGCAGCGCCACGCAAGTGCCGCACGCCGGGGCATAGTGGTTCGCCCCGATGGTGACGGCCGCCACGGCGTTGAGCGTGATCGCGGAGTTGACCCCATAGAACAGGTTGCCCATGATCTCCACCTGGTTTAGCGGGGTCGCAGGCACCATTGAGCCCGGATACCCTCCCAGGTTGACGGCGTAGTTGACCGCGTCGAACTGGTTGCCGGTGATGACGAGGTTGCGCCAGGTTCCGCTGTTGGCCGGGCCAGCGTAGGTCTGGAGGATCGCCGCGTTCGTGTTCTCGAAGGAATTGTTCTGGATCAACAGGTCCTCGGTGTTCATGCCGTCCGGGATGTTCAGCCAGACCTGGGCGAAATAGAGGTTGTTCACGGCCCCTGCGCCGTTGAATTTGTTGCTGGCCAGCTTCAACCCACCGCCGGAACTGTAGTAGATGCAGGCCGAGTTCGGCAGGGAGGCCGGCGTTCCCGAGAGGTTGAACACGCAGCCAAGGACCGTCTGGTCGCCCGCGTCGATGTTCGCGGGGTTGGAGACGTTCAGGCCGTACATGCACGGGCCGATGAACTGGCAGTTCGTGATCGTCCATTGCCAGGAGTTCACGACGCTGACGCTTTGATAGCCGCCGTAGAACCCGCAGTTGAAAAGGTTGAACCCCGGGCTGCCAGTGGTGAAGCTCACCGCGGCCCCGGCGGTCGGTGCGACGGCAAGATTGAGGATGCACAGATCGCGGAACGCGCAGCCACGAGCCGTCACGTTGAACACCGTGCCGGTGCCGTGGGTGGTGACGAGGTGGTTTGCCCCGACCAGATCAGCCCCGGGGCCGCCCGACCCTTGCCAGAGCACTTGTTTGGTGACGTTGATCGTGCCGTCCACCTTTGGCGTGCCGGGCGGGATGAGGATGGTGCCACCCGACGCGGGCAAGGCATCGTGGGCGGATTGGAAAGCGGCGGTCTGGTCGAGCACCCCCGTGGCGTCCGAAAGCAACACGGCGGTAGATGCGCTGTCTTCGCTGGTGAGTATTTCCAGCGGCGTTGTATGCGTACAATAGCGAGCAAAGTTCGCGTACTGATCAAGCGCGCCGTCACGCGGAATGTACCTAAGAGACATGGCTTTAAACGTGTTGGTAGAACCGATAAACCGGCGGCGGGTTGCCCGTGCCGGTGCCGTTGGTAGAGGCGGTCACGAAGAGCGCGTCCGTCCCGGCCAAATCCTCAGTAAAACTCACCACCGCACCACTGGCGGGGGCAGTGCGTTGGACGCTGTACGTCGGCGCGGTGCTGGGAGTGCTGCCCGTGGGTGCAAAGAAATAGGTCACGGTCCCACCGGGCGGCACTTCAATCTTCACGCCGCTGGTGGCTGCTGGCCGGCCGGGCAGTTCCGTGCCGTTGGCATTGCTGGCCGGAAACGCGCGGAAGCCGCCTTGCGCCACGCCCCGGTTGGAGGTCGTGCCGTCCGGGTTGCTGATGGGCTGGCCGGCGGCGGCGGCGGCCGCCGTGATACCGTTGTAAGCAATGACACGAAGGGCCGTGTTCGAGTCGATCGCGCCGATGGCTTGATATTCCATTGTAGAAACCCGCTAAAGCAGCAGACGTTGAGTTTTGAAGCCAGCGAGTGCTGGCCAGCGATCAACCCGTCGCGCGGAGGCGGTCACCCCCCCGGTCGTTAGAAACGACCAAATAGACAATCTGAGATAAGCGCCACCTCAGACCGCGAGGTCAGAATGCCTGATAAGCGACGGGAGGGCAAGCGAATTCCTACCTGTGCAGCAGACAATCGGTGGCGACGTTTTTGCTATATGAGGAACAGCCGAGAAGGCTATTCCTCCTTGTTAAGGCGCTTGTCGAGCACCTGCTGAACTTGGGCCACCTCGGTCAAGATTGCCGCCGCAAAGAACGTGGCTTGGCTGAGCGTCAACGTAATTGAGTACTCCGCTAAATCATCCAACGCGCGGTCTCCTGGTTGAGACTCAACGCCTACGCGAACAATCAAACCCACCTTGTTGCTGGCTCCTTTGCTCGGATCGACGTGCTTCTGCGTCTTGATGGTCATCTGCTGTGGTTCAGCTTTGGCATCTCGGTGTTTGGTGTATCCTGAGGCTTTGAAGGTGGTGACGGGCATGGTGGATCCCTCTCTAACTCCAGAATACGAGTTGGCACAAGTGCGTGCGATCGTACGCTGGTGCCCCACCTTGCATGGCACGCCGTTTTCGGTGCGTCCCATCCATCCCGGCCCGACCGTGCAACCACTTCTTTGCGGGTTGCTCTGAGACACCGAAGGCGCACCGCGCATTTTGGCTTGTCCTCAAGCGGGCAATTCTGGTAGGTAAGAGGGCGCCAACTCAACGGGGCCAATCTTTACCGCGGTGCCCCTGCCTGCTCCGCGACCATGAATACCCGCGTTCTCGCGCCTTTAGCCACGTTGATTTACCTGCTTCCGTCAGGCTCACTGTCGGCCAAGCTGGGCGAAACTCTCCCGCAACTCATCAAGCGATTTGGCTCCTCCTACACGCAGGTTGGCCGAGAGCGGGCTGGACCGTTGGCGTACCGCTTCCGGTCGGCACACCTCGCTGTGGATGTGATGATGGCGAGGCGAGAAGAAGGTTTGGTTTCTAACGCCGAGCTTTACTACTCGGACAAACCACTTCTGCCCAACGGCGCCGCGCCACCGTCTATCGTGCGGGGAGTGATGGACGCCAACGTGCCGGGAGCAAAGTGGCATGAGATCCCACCGGTCGGCAGGCAAAAGGCCGCGTTCGCCACCGCAGACGGAACTCACACGGCAGTTATCCTTCCGCCCAACAAATTGATTGATGAGAGTTCGACGTTTGTCATCGCCATCGGCCAAAGCAAAGGTGCAAGTAGCACCGCTGCAGCCAACCAAAGTTCGTCGAACCCTGTTGGTCGCCCGAACGTACAACCATCACCGCCATCGCCAAGCGAACGCGGCCAGCCTGCCACCACCGACTTCTCGCAAGCCCAGAAGTCTGGTTCTTTTGCCGTGACGTTGCCAACCGGCAAGGTTGTTCATTTCCAAACCGCCGAGGAAAAAGCGAACTACCTGGCCGCCATCAATGCCGTGCCGGTTTCTACCCACCCAACCAGCGCGGCCAGCCCACCACCAGAACTGATGGTGATTGGTCATTCGACGCGCTACGGCTTGGATCCGCTCCAACTCTCGGATGGAAACGTGGCACTTCGAGCCGCCCTAGAGGTCAGAGATTACGAGAACAACGAGATCGCGGCTGACCAACGCTTTAAAGGCAGTAGGCAGCCCATCTTCGGTGTCATAGACTCTTTCGGCGTGGATATCCTTGGTCATCCGTATTTCTTGGTTGATCGGAGCGAAGGTGGGTCTTTAGCGGTACAGTGTAGCTTCCCCAAGAACGCTGCCTCCCTGCTCGCAAGTTTGCAGAAAGGGCAACTCGTGGCGGTGATTGGCAAACAAAACGGCATGAGCTACAACGTGCAGATCAGTGGTTGTGCTTTGATCCCGTGGGAAAAATCCGACCCCAACGCTACAGAGATGCCTTCGCCTAGACTCGTCGGGCAAAGCTCCTACTGAGCTACTCGAAGCTGCTTTCGGATCCTAGTGGCCGTAGGTCGTCCAGATGGGCAGCAAGGGGTACCAGGCGTAGCCAGATGGTTTGCTGGCTGCCTTGATGAGTGATGAGCGTGGTGTGCCCATCGTGCGGCGACTGGGCGAGTACTGCCAAGTGGTCGAATTGTGATTTAACGCTCTGAGGTGGTGCGAGGAATCATGGCACTGGCACTCGTGTCTCGGAGAATCCCAAGCAAACTGGTGATGGTCCGCACGGTCACATTCATCGTACTCCCTGCGCTTCGGGAGCATCTGCCATGGCGGGTGCATCCTTCGCCGTCAGGCATCGATCTCATCGCCAGTTTACCGGAAGGGCAGCGTAGGCGGCTGGGGGATGGATCTGGACCGTTACCGGCGGCGCTTGCTGTCCGTGGGAGCAGTGTCATCGTCTGTAGCTGCGCGTTTGGGTCCGACGCGCGCGTTGAGGGTGCCAACCTTCACCGCGTTCCTGAGCAGCGCGGGATCGACGCTGTTGCGGCGCGCGTTGTTGTAACTGCGACTGGTCAAGCGCAGGTTGCTAAAGAGCGTTGGACCTTTCAGAGAAGCCGGGATGATGTGGTCAATCTCGGGTGCTTGGGTAAAGCGGTTGCCGAGGTCGCTCTTGTCGTCCTTGGCTTCGGACTGGTAGATCGTTTGCCCCATCAGCACGAAAGAGTGGAACACCTGGTTCCACGTCATCAACAAGTTGCGGTAGGGTCCTGGCACGCTGCTGCTGCTGTAGTTTGTGTTGAGCGCCTTGAGGTTGATTTTCACCTGCTTTCCGGATGCTCTCTCCACCATCACGTCGTTGAGGTGGCCCGAGGCAGCCATATAGTCCAGCCAAGCGTTGGGCCGCGCGTTCAAGGGAGGCAGGTTCCATTGGTGCCGGTCGGTCGAGCGGGGAGCGGTCGAGTTGTAGGGCATGAGCAGGAAATTCGCTTGGTCTTCGATGGCGAAGTCGTTGGGCAGCGGATACTCGTAGTACAACTCGCGCAACTGATCCGCCGAACTGTGGTACTTCACCGTGGGCGGCACGATGTGGAAGGGATCCTGGTCAAGCGCATGGTGCACGGCGTTGTGCACGGTGAACTTGCAAGGATTGTCATACGTGGCCTTCGCCATGCTCATGAGAGTAGGCCCGAGAGCTGCCACCCTGGCAAAGGTGCCAGTCTCGTTGAACGTCGCAAAATCTTCGCGCTCGAGCTGGAGCAATCTGGCCTCGACGCGTGTGGGGATGCGCGGATCAATGAAGTTGTTGTAGGTGCAGCGCACCGCGTAGAGGCCCGCCCGACAGGCCCGGGCACTTTCCTCGATCTGGCGCCAGCCTCCGCCCCGGTTCTGGTCGAGGGCCATGGGCACACGATTGTACGCCGCGTCGCTGCCGCCAAGGCTGGCGGCGATGAGGTGACCACCGTCGTGCCCGGGCAGGAAGAGGTCGCCGGTGTCCAGCGCGTGGGTGGCCTGGGAGTAGATGGCGACGGACTTCTTGACCACACCCAACGGCAGCAACGGCTCGACGGTGACAATGGGCGAGGCTTTCCCCTTGGGGCCAAGCAGCGCGATGGCTAAGGCTGGCCGGTAGCGATCGGTGTTTTCTGTGAGGTAGCGAAACTTTTCAACGGCGTAGGAAATTCGGTGGACGTTGTGTGACACGGCTGGCATTCATACCCAGAGCAACCGCGTCTGCCAACCGGTTTCTGATTGAGACACTTACACACAGCACGCCGGGCCGGGCTTCAAGGCTGTGGGGCACCTTCCGGCCGCCGCGCACCCGGACAAGGAGCTGCTGGTGCTCTGCGGCCACACGCATAGCCCGAGCGAGGCGCAGATCCTGCCCAACCTGCGTGTCCTCACCCGCCAATCAGCCTGAGAGACCAACTTGGAGAAGCCGCTTCATCCAAAACCCACTACCTCCAACAAAGTCTATTACAAAAACGACGGAAATCAGGAGCGATGTAGGTCGAGTCTCACCTTCGAAACAGTCATCCATCAAGGAAGTCTCGGGCGCGGGCGATCTGCTGCTCGATCCACGGCGCGAAGTCGGACAGTTCGTACAATGATTCCAAGCTGCTGATGAGTACCGCCTGCAGGGCTTTGGCCGCGTACAAAGCTTCGGACAATTTTTCCCAACCGAATTCATTGCCCGGAATGGAAACCGCTGCGGTAATCAGTTCCTCTCCGCGCAGCAAACCCACGCGCACGTTGGCACGCAACTGCCTCGCTTTCTCAGACGTGGGATGGACGGCGAAGTCGCCCGTATAGACGGTCGGTGGTTCGGCCGCAAGCGGTGCCGCGTCTCCAGCCTCCAAGCCAAGCGGAACCACAAGGTCAGTTTTGTCCGTTAGCGGTTCCATTTTCTGACGCTCTTGGCATCGCTTCGAGCAACGCCCGTGCTCGGCTCGCCAGTTCCGCTTGCCGCTCCGGCGTGAACGTGTGCTGGACCTGCATCGGCCCGCCTCCCGGACCGCTCTGCTCGACCTTGGCCGGGGCGTCCAGGCCCCACAGCCCTGATAGCCTCGCGGAAAGTTTCACCAATGTGTCAGCAGCTTTCATGGTGGCCGCGTATCGCTCGATCGTGACAACACGAAGATTGCCGTTGGCATCCTCGGCCTCCGAGCGAATTTCCGGCGCGTCAGCACCGAGGTACACCATCACCGCCCTGACCGCGATTTCGAGCCGCTCACCTTCGATCTGCCGGAGCTGATCCCGTGTCGCGGCGGTGCACGTCCCCAGTTCGTGCAAAGCGTCCACGATATAGGCGTGGCTCGTGGAAGGGGAGACCCCAAGACGATTAGCAATCTCGCGCTCGGAGCAGCCACTCGCTCGTAAGCGCAGGGCCTCGGCGCGGTTTCGCTCCGCACGAACTTCCTCAATCGCGTGATGTTTACTGCGGCGGTTAGCAGGGCGAGCATCAGGAGGGCGAGCAGCCGCGAGGTCTGGCGAGAGTGGTTCTGACGGATTGGCGGATGGTTTTTTAGGCATGGATCGGGATGGTTAGACGCAATAAAGAGAGGATTCAGCCATTAGGTTGTGTTCGTAGCTGTTGGCACCGCGCAGAAACGGACCGGCGGAGATTGGCGGCGAGAGCAGCCTTCTCCGGGTGACGTTGCTCCACGATGGTGCAGAGATGGATCACGCCGAGTTCAGTCAGGAAAACACGGTCGCCCTCGCGTCGCTTGTGTTCCTCGGGCACTTCGTTCATGTAGGGCAGTTGGTCGTTGGTCATGGCAGGGATGCGGTCGGTTGGTTGATGGTGGTTGAAATCAGGGAAGTTCGTCAGCGTCTTGGGTTAACAATGTTTCCAAGGTTTGACGGACGGTGTCGTACACCTGCTTGGCCGCTCCTTTGAGCTGCTCGCGATGCTCGTGCCGCGCCTGGAGGTAACCATGCTCGGCCTCATTGAGGGCGGACCACACACCAAGAGCCCGACTCTCTGCCAAGTGCGCGATACGCGGAGCGTCCTCCGCAGTTCCAATCTCGCAAAAGTTGACGATTCCTTGGAGCACTTCTAGCTCGGCAAGCAGTTCTTCTTGGCGGTTGTCACCGGCGGCGAGGATTGAGGCTTGCAGACCGAGGATCTGGTCGCGGGTGGGCAGGAAGAGTTTGTTGTCCATCGGGTAAGTGGTTGCTGGCACCTCAGAAAACGAGGTCGTCTGCGGCGTCCTGCCCGGCGGGTTTGATCCACCCGATGCGGTAAAATCTGGATCTAGCGGCCACGACAGCGCGTTGGTCAGCCGTGAGGTCGCGGGTGATTTGTCGGGCGTGGAACTCTGCGGTGGAGATGCCCGGAGCGGGCGTCTCTGCTTCATGCAGAGACACCCGCCCAAGCGTTGTTTCAGACCGCAGAGAAGTTGTAGGAAAAGTTTTCAGGCTCGTATTGGTCGAGTACAGCCAAGAGCTCCGTCTGTGCTTGCCGTGCTTCGGATGTCAACGAACGGGAGGCCCCAAGCGAGGCATCCGTAGTCAAACGCGTCCCCCGTCACACCACACCCAAAGCACTTGAACCGCTGGCGCGCGGGCGTCACCACCAGCGACGGCGTTTTCTCCGGATGGGAAAAGCAAAGTCCCGTGTAGGTGGCACCGGTTTTCTTGAGCGCCACGTCGCGGCCAATCAATTTCACGATATCGGTTGCCTCCGCCACCTGTTGAATGGTTTCGGGCGGGATCATGGTTGCGCCTCCCGGTTTGCCCGCTCGTCTTCCAGCGTGCTTTTGGCGGATAGGCTGGCCCAGTAGATCCGAGCCAGAGCGGGTTCAACGGCAGCCAGCAGGTGCCGTCCGATGGTGCGCGCGACAGGCAGTGGTTTATCAAGCCAAGCGCGTGAGTTGAAGAAGCCAGCCGCACTCCGGCTGTAGTTGCTGGCCCCGCGGCGCGAGGCGAACGTTTTGGTAGGCATGGTAAAATGCCTTTGAGCAACGAGCCCGCCTGTGTTAGTCTTCCGGTGCCGCCAGAAGAAAGTCACCCGCGAGACCCTAGCCGCCCAAAGGCTAGGGTTTCTGCATTAAGCGGCTGCGAGTTCCCGGCGGCTAGGGGTTTTGGCTTCCTTGTGAAATTCGCCAGCGATAGCCCGCCGCTCGAATTTCTCGATCTGTTCCCGGGTGACGTACAGCCTTCCGAAGATGTTGGTGGTCTGGATTAACCCCTGCTTCCGGTAGCGGTAGCCGGTGCAGCGGGTGAGGTTTCGGCCCTTCAGGTATTCGTCAAAGGCGAACAGGTTGGAAGGGTCCGCGTTGCTTGGCGTGGATTGAGTTGCGCTCATAGGCGTCGCAATTAAAGCAAAACGCCTTTCCGCCAATGCCGAGACAGCAAAACGGAAGACTCCGGCAGCAAAAGTAGCTTAGATCACATCACAACGGCCCAGCCACTAGCTGACCGGGACAGCAAAACGGAAGATTCCGGCAGCAAAAGTAGAGTGGGCGAAGGCAGTCTCGAAAACTGCTGTCAAAACAAATCTTCAACTTTTTCACCTGGACATTTATCAGTCGATTTCCGGCCCCGTTTCTGCGGATGTTCCGTTTTCAAGTTCCTGCCTAGCCTGCTGCCCCTTCGCTCCAGCACTGCTCTTCATTCCGTGAACATGATGCCTGTACCAGATGGCGAACCTGCAACGCTCTTGCATTGCATCCGCAGGCTGGTAAACCGCCTGGCTGTCCCTCGCCTTGTTGATATCATCTTGTACCTGCTCTTTAATAGAGCGCGCCCCATAAATAAGCCTGAATGATGGTATCGGCTGCTCTGATTCCTCCTGTTCAAGTTCCGTAACCTTAAATTGTTTGTAGAGATCAATCGCTTCTTCCCTCAGCCTGTTCTTGGCTTTGGGTTTTGTTGTCACAAAGACAGCGTACTCATCAAAGCTAAGTCCGACCGGATACTTTTCTTGCAGCGCGCGCAGTTCGTGTTGCTGTTCTTCTTCTATAGCCGCTTGTGCCTGCTGGTTTGCTTCGTGCTTTTCGAAGGCCTCCACCTGTCTCTGGCAAGCCATAAGAAGTTTCATGGAGCACTCAGCCGCCGCTTCGATCTGTGACTGAGAGATTGTCCCCGCGTTATTAGGGCGCAACAATCCACGCGCTGTTTCTAACACGAGTTCCAATGGGAACGGACATCCGTTGCGATGTGTCGTCGGCGAGACTTTTTTCATTTGTTGCTTCCAGTGAGTGACCCCAGTTTTTCCGCCGCCGCCTTCTTGTGAGTGTCGTTCAAGTGCCCGTAGACCTTGCCGACTAAAATCCCGCCGTCCTGGTGGCCCAGCCACGTCGCCACGGTCATGTAATCCAGTCCGGCCATGACACACTCCGACGCGAAGAAATGCCGTAGCGAGTGGAAGCCCGCGCCGGGCAGGTTGGCCTTCTGGCGGACCAGCAGGAGCGATTCGCGTAGCGACTGGGCCGGGATGTCCTTCGTGCCACGCTGGGGGGAGGGGAACAGCCACGAACTATCCGGCGGGCGGTTGGCCCGCATCTCGTGTAACAACGCCCGCAGGTCGGGGGAGAAATCCACGTCGCGCGCTTGGCGGTTCTTGGCGACCCCGCCACTGCCGATGGTCACGATCTCCCGCTTGAAGTCCACATCGGCCCACCGCACGGCCAAGGCTTCCTTCTCCCGCGCACCGGTCAGTGCCAAGAACCGCAGGTAGAGGCGGAACAGCGGGGCGTTCTTTGTCGTGTCCGCGGTCACTGCCGCCAAGAGCGCGCCGAAGTGTTCCCGGGTGAACGGCCGCCGCTTGGCCGCAGGCTTTTCCTTGAGCTGCCGCGTTTCGGGCAGTCGGTCGATGTGCTCCAGGTCGCGTGCCAGTTTGAGCACGTTGCGGAGCGCAATGGTATCTAGGTTCGCGGTCCGCGCCGTACGTCCAAGCTTCAGGCGGCTCTCGCGGAAGCCGTGGATGTGCGCGGGCGTGATCTTGTCCACCCGCACGCCGCCAAGGTGGGCGATCCAGCGGTTGATGGCCTGCCGCTCGATTCCTTGCGTACCCGTCTTTTTGGCCAAGAAGACCTCGCTGGCGAGATATTCGCGGGCGAACTCGTCCAAGCGGGGGCGGTGGCCGGTCTGGGGCAGCTTGCCGTCCCGGCGCTCGGTGCGCTTGCGCTCCAGTTCCGCCTTGGCGTCGTCCAAGGTGTCGGCGTTGAGCGGCAGCCGCCGCGGTGCGGTGCGTCCGTTGCCCAAGTCCACGCGCAACTGCGCGTAGTACCTGCCGTTGCGCTGCCAGAGCCCGACGATTTTGCGCTTGCGGCTATCCAGCACTGGCGCGAAACTCTGCACGTGTTCGTTGCTTCGCTTGTCGCTTCCCGTTACACCGCGTTTCATGGCGTAACAGTAGCACAAAGCGTAGCACAGACGCAAAAGACTATTTCGGCTGCCCCGTGTAACTCACACGGACAGAGCGAAATAAAGATGCCGCCGGCGTGGCGAAATTGGCAGACGCGCTAGACTCAAAATCTTGTTCTCGAAAGGGAGTGTCGGTTCGACCCCGACCGCCGGTATTTTCCTTGATCCTTCCCGTGGCGCTTGCGCCTGCCGCACCTACTTGGCGTTGGGCGTTGGGTCGGTGTCTCCGTACCGCAACGCCTTGGGCGCGCCCGTAAGCCGGGAACGCACCACGTAGGTCGCGTTCTCGGGTATCGGCGTATCTTGGCCTTCGATAAAGCCGCGGAGCGGCCCACCCGCGCAGCCGGTGAGCAGTGACGAGAGCAGGGCAAAAGCGAGCGCGATCTTCATGCCGCATATTCGGGTCAGCGGCCCATTGCGGCGGTGCCTGCGGCGGAAGTCGGGGGCGACGTCAGTCCACCGCCACGGCCCGCGCGGCGAGCCAGCGCGAGAGCACGCGCCCGAGTTCTTCCTGGCGCACGGGCTTGGAGATGAAGTCGTCCATCCCCGCCGCCATGCACCTTTCCCGGTCGGCCGCCATCGTGCTGGCCGTCATGGCGATCAGGATCTGGCGTTTTCCGGCACCGCTTTCCAGCTCCCGCTGGCGGATGGCGGCGGCTGCCTCGTAGCCGTTGAGCACCGGCATGAACATGTCGAGCAGCACCAGATCGTAGGCTTGCTCCCGCAACGTCTCCAACGCCTCGCGTCCGTCCGCGACGGCATCGACCTCGTAGCCGAGGTTCGCCAGTTGCCGCACAGCGAGTTTGTGGTTGATCAGGTTGTCCTCCGCGAGCAGGATCCGCCCGGCAATGGGCTCGACCGTGTGGTCGGGCGCGGGGGCGGCCACGGGGTCCTCACGGAGTCCCGCGGCCCCGCCGGTCAACACCCGCGCCAGCGTTTGCACGAGGGCGTCGTGCTTGAGCGGCTTGGTAATGGAGGCGCAGATACCCACCTGCTCGTAGGCCTTGCGGTCGCTCTCCAACCCGAGGGAGGTCACCAGGATCAGGCGCGTGTCCTTGAGGTCCGGCTGCGTGTTGATCGCCCAGGCGAGCGTGAAGCCGTCCATCGAACCGAGATTTAGGTCGAGCAAAGCGAGGCGGAACGGCGTTCCGACGGCGGCGCGGTGGCGCAGCTTTTTGATGGCCGTGCCGCCGTCCTCGGCCGCGTCCACCGACATGCCCCAGGCGCGTAGCCGCCGGGCGAGCAGGTCGCGCAAGGTGGCGTTGTCATCCACGATGAGCGCGCTCTGTCCCTGCAAGCCGAGCAGTTCCGGCGAAGGGGTAGGGCGGCTGGCGTCCTGCACGCCGCCGCCCGCCAAGGTGCTCACCTGCTTGGAGAAGTTGGCGGTGAACCAGAACGTCGAACCTTTGCCCAGCTGGCTGTCCACGTCGATCTCGCCTCCCATCTTGCCCGCCTCCATCTTGGAGAAGTCGAGGATGTCGTTGAGGATTGATAGCAGCGCATCGCCGCTGCCCCGGATGGTCTCGACGAGTTCGCGCTGCTCCGGGCCGAGGTCCGTGCCCGCCAGCAGGTCGGTCATCCCGAGGATGCCGTTGAGCGGAGTGCGGATTTCGTGGCTCATGCTCGCCACGAACTCGCTCTTGGCCCGGGTGGATTCGAGCGCCTCGTCGCGTGCGCCCGCGATCAGTCGCGCCGCCTCGACCCGTTAGGTAATGTCCCGCGCGCTGACGGTGAAGTGGCGGGTCCCGCCGGGGACATCGTCCGTGTCGTGGCGGACCTCCGTCAGGCAAAGTTCGAGCGGAAACGCCCCGCCGCCCTTCCGCACCCCGACCGTTTCGGCACGGCACCCGGGCGGGATCATGGTGCGCCAGTCCTCCTGCTCCAGGTCACTGCCCGGCAGCACCAGGGCGCGCAGGGACAGGCCGACGAGGTCATGGTCGGGATGCTTCCAGATGTTTTCCGCGCCGCGGTTGGCGGTGAGGATCACGTTGCGTTCGTCCGTGGTCAGGATGGCTTTGCCCACGGTGCGGAGCACGGCATCGAGTTCGCGCCGGTTAGTCTCCAGGGCGTGCGTTTCCGAGAACAGGAGTTGGATGAGCGGCCGGAAGATCAGGCTCATCTGCCCGGCCAGGGTGAGCAGCAGCAGGGTCACGAGGACCGTCCCGAAGATTTGCAGGTGGGTCGCGCGGAGCGAACCCGCCTGCTCGTAAGCCGCGAGCACGCGGTCCATCACGCCCAGCAGGTCACCGGGGATCGCTTGCAGCAAGGGCGTGAGTTCGGGCGTTTGCGGAGCAAGCGGCGCGGTGTCGGGCAGCGCGAGCAACGCATGGGCCTCCTCGCAAAACCGCCCGATGCGGTCGTCGAGGTTCGTCGGAGCCTCCTGGTAGAGCCGCTCGATGTCGCGCCCCGGATGGCCGGGCAGGTTCAGGCCCGGATCGCCCCAGATCAGGCCGCGCTGAATGCGTTCCACGTCGTTGACCCAGCGCGCGATGATGGCGCGGAACTCCGCGCGGCGGGAAGCGTCCGGCTCCTGGGTCAGCCGCAGGGCGAGCAAAACGATCCGCTGGCATAGCGCCCGCTGCTCGACCGCGAGCGCGGTCATGGCCGCGTATCGACTCTGAGAGTGAATCTGTGTAATGAGAACCGCCAGCGGCGCGAAGGCAAGAAAGCCGATGAGGCCCAGCGCCAGCAGGTAGCCGTGCGTCAGCCGGGAGAAATACTGGTTTAAAACGCTTTTGCTAAGCGGTTTAGGATGTGAATTCTTCATTCGGAGGTTTCTTCCGTGGCCGAACCCTGTCCCCGTAGAGCATATTAAGAGCCGCCCGGACGGCCGGCTTGGCCGCAATCGTGCTAACAAGGTTACTGTGATCGGCGAGCGCCCGCGTCCCATCTTCCCTGCTGTCCCGGCCGAGCGGCGGGCGTCCCCGTGCAAACACCGATTCGAATAGGTTATGAGCAACTTTGACCAGAGCAACAAAGGTTTCTTCCGCCGCCTGTTCCAGCGTGGCGACATGTCCGTACCCGTTGACACCGCCCCCGAGAAGCTGGCGGAGATCATCGCCAAACCCGGGGAAATCTCGATGGCAGCCGCCGGGGAACAGCCTTCCGGCAAGCGCCTACCCAAGGCCAAGAGCGTGCTGATGATCGTCGCGGAGGATTCGAGCGCGCGCCGCTGGCGGCGGGAACTCGAGGGTTGGGGCTACGGCGTGGAAATGACCGATGACGGCACTAGGGGACTCGACATCCTCTATGGTTTTTCCTTCGACGCAATCCTGCTCGACCACTCGGGCCCGAAGATCGACGGCTTGGACGTGCTCCACCAGATTCGCAGCCACGACGAACTCAAAGGCGTTTTCGTCGGGGTCTTTGCCCGCGACAAGTCGGCGAATGCCGAGCAGGAACTCGCCGCCATCGAGGCCGGGGCGAACCGCGTCTTCCAGCGCGCGGGCGTCAAGGCGGACGAAATTCTGACCGCCCTCAAGACGGCGCTCTTCCCGCGCACGCTCCAGGTGCAGCCGCGCGCCAAGCAAACACCCGCCTCGGGGGACCTGCCTGGCCTACCGGTGCGTTCCTCGGTCTCGCCGCCCGCCCCCGCGCCGACCGTGCCGATGGTGCCCCCGCCCACGATGGCCGCCGCGCGCCCTGTCCAGAAGACGCCCTCCGCCCCCGTTGGCGGGGCCATGCCACCGTCCCAGGCCGCGCCGAACAAGAAACTCCTCATCATCGATGCCGACGAATCGGTGGCGGGCATCTACCGCACGCAGATCGAGGCGGCGGGCTACGAGGTCGAGGTCGCGCTCGACGGTGAGACGGGCTTCCACGATCTGTACACCACGAACCCGGACGCCCTGCTGCTCGACCTGCTGCTGCCCGGCGGGCTGAGCGGGTCGGAAATCCTCAAGAAGACGCGGGCGCAGAAGAAGTTCGAGAAGATTCCCATCCTCGTCTTCACGAATATCTACACCCGCGACATTGAGGAGGAGGCCAAGGCGGCGGGGGTGCTGCGCCTGTTTAACAAGGCGGCGGCGACGCCGCGCGACGTGGTCGGCGCGCTCAACGAAATCTTCCTGCCCAGCGGGGCGATGTTTGGCGGCGGGCCGCAACCGGCTTCGATCAACCTCGAACTGCCTTCCCCGGCCGCGGCACCGACGCGGGGAACGGCCACCGCTGCGCCCAGGGCAGCAGTGACGGCGAACGACGGCGACTTCCAGGCAGAAATCCGCGAGTCGCTGCTCCAGGGCGCACCGGACTTCGTCAAGACGTTGCGGGGCCAGTTGCAGGTGCTTCTGCGCACGCAGGGCGACGCCGAGGCGCAGGCCACGCAGTTGCTCGAACTCTACACGCGCGTCCATTCGTTGACGGCCAATGCGGCCATCGCGGGCTTCCCCAAGGTCGCCCGCCTGGCCGGGGCGCTGGAGGCGATGCTGCGCGAGTTCCAGGCCAAGCTGGAGGGGCTGAATCCCTCCACCAAGCGCACGCTCACGCAGGCGATGGACTTCTTGGCGATGCTCTTCACCAGCGCGGCCACCCACGAAAGCGGCCAACCGCTCAACGAGCAGATCCTGGTGGTGGACGACGAGATCATCAGCCGCCGGGTCATCGGCCACTCGCTAGAAAAGGCGGGCCTCAAGTCCTCCGCCGTCAGCCACCCGGACGAGGCGCTCAAGCTATTGCAGGAGAACCCCTACGACCTCGTGTTCCTAGACGTGGAGATGCCCGGGATGAACGGTTTCGAGCTTTGCAAACGTCTGCGCGCTATGCCGCTGCACGCCAAGACGCCGGTCATCTTCGTGACGGCGTTGAGCGGCTTCGAAAGCCGCGCCAAGTCGAGCCTGAGCGGAGGTGACGACTTCATCGGCAAGCCGTTTTCCTACATCGAACTGGCGGTCAAGGGCCTCATCTATGTGCTGAAGGGATCGCTGGAAACCACCGCCGCACCCCCTGCCAAGCTGGCGATGACCACTGTCCCGGGCATGGACCCGGTGGCCGTCGCCTCCAAGGTATGATCGAGCCCAAGCTGCCTAGGAACGAAGCCGAACGCCTGGCCGCCCTCCACGGGCTGCAGGTCCTCGACACGCCGCCCGAGGAGCGTTTCGACCGCATCACGCGGCTGGCCACCGAGTTGTTCGGCGTGTCGACCTCGTTCATCAGCCTGATCGACGCCGACCGGGTCTGGTACAAGTCAAGCATCGGGCTGACGTGCCCGCAGATGCCGCGCGCCCAGACCTTTTGCAACCATGCCATCCTCAATCCGACGCGCACGATGGTGGTCAACGATGCCGCGCGCGACGAACGCTTCCACGACAATCCGTGCGTCGTGGGACCCGGTGGGTTCCGCTTCTACGCCGGCCACCCGCTGCTCTCGCCCGAAGGCCATCCCCTGGGGACTTTCTGCATCATGGACCAGGAGAGCCACACGCTCAGCGACAAGCAGATCGAAGGCTTGCGCGACTTGGCGAAGATGGCGGAAGTGGAGCTGACGACGGCGGAACTGAACCAAGCGCTCGGCCGCCTGCGGCGCGCGGAGGAAAATTACCGGGGCATCTTCGAGAACGTCGCCGAAGGCATCTTCCAGATCGACTGCGGCGGCGACTACCGCAACGCGAACCCCGCGGCGGCGCGCTGCTACGGCTACGACACGACCCTGGAATTGATGGAGAACGTGCGCGACTTCGGCCTCGCGTGGCGGGTCGATCCTGCGGCGCGGGAGGATTTGCTGGGACGGTTGGAACAGCAGGGGCGCGTCACCAACTTCGAGAGCGAGATTTACCGGCGCGACGGATCAACGGCCTGGATCAGCGAGAGCATCCACGCCGTGCGCGATGCGGCCGGAAATTGCCAGTACTACGAGGGCACCGTCCACGACGTGACCTCGCACAAGTACGCCGCCGCGGCCCAGGCACAGGCGCGCGACGAGGCGGTCAAGACCGCGCAGATCAAGAGCGACTTCCTGTCGATGATGAGCCACGAAATCCGCACGCCGATGCACGGGATCATCGGCATGACGGGCCTCCTGCTCAACACCGAGTTGAAGCCCGAACAGGAGGAACTGGTGCGCCTGATCGCTTCCTGCGGCGACAATCTCCTGAGCCTCATCAACAACGCGCTCGACTTCTCCAAGATCGAAGCGGGCTGCCTGGAACTCGACAACCAGCCCTTCGCGCTGCGCCCATCATTAAAGGAGGTCATCGACCTGCTTTCGGTTCAGTCCGCCGCCAAGGGGGTGACGCTCGCCTGCGAGGTGGACCCGCGCATCCCGGAGGTGCTGGTCAGCGACGTGACACGGGTGCGGCAGATCCTCTTCAACCTGATCTCGAACTCGATGAAGTTCACGCCCGCAGGCGGCCGCGTCGATGTCGTCGTGACCGGACACCACCTCAACGAGAGCGTCGAGAACCACGGCCATGTCGGAGCCATTGACCCGTGGATGTTCCACTTTACCGTGCGCGACACGGGCGAGGGTATCCCGGAAGAAAAACTGCACCGGCTCTTTCGTCCGTTCAGCCAGGTGGACGCCTCCACCAGCCGCAAGCACGGCGGCACGGGTCTCGGCCTGGCGATCTGCCACCGGCTCTGCGAGATGCTCGGCGGGGCGATCTGGCTGGAGAGCGAGCCAGGCATGGGCTCCAACTTCGAGTTCACCGTCAAGGCGGCAGCCGTTCCCGACGCGCTGGACCCCAAGAGCGCGGATGAACTGCCGACCATCGTGCCGCTGGTGCCGGACTTCGCGCTGACGGCCAGCGCCAACGGGTACGCCGCCGCCAACCACGATGCGGGGGTCTCGTTTATGAAACTGCGAATCCTGCTCGCCGAAGACAACCCGGTGAACCAGCGCGTGGCCCTGGGCCTGCTCAAGCAGATCGGCCACACCGCCGCCACGGTCACCGACAATGGCCGCCAGGCGGTCGAGGCGCTGGAAAAAGCGGAGTACGACGTGGTGCTCATGGACATCCAGATGCCCGAGATGGATGGCCTGGAAGCCACCCGCGAAATCCGCCGCCGCTGGCCCGAGGGTCCGCGGCGTCCCTACATCATCGCCATGACGGCCAACGCCATGACCGGCGACCGTGAGAAGTGCCTGGAAGCAGGCATGGATGATTACATCAGCAAACCCGTAAAAGCCAACCGCTTGAAAACCGCACTTGAACAATGCTGCGAGCTGCGCGCCGCCGTCGCCGCCGTCGCCTCCCAACCCATGGACATCAACGGAGTCTCCCACTCGGTCAACGCCGCGGTGCTCAACCGCGACAGCCTCGAAGCCCTCAAAAGCCTGCAATCCGAAGGCGACGACGGCTTCCTCAAGGAAATGATTGAACTGTTCCTCGCCGACACGCCCTCGCGCTTCGCCGACATGGACGTGGCGCTCGCCCAAGGGCAGCAGCAGGACTTCGTGCGCGCGGTGCACAGCATCAAGGGCGCGAGCGCGAACTTCGGCGCGGACACGCTCCACGAGCTTTGCGCGGAGGTCGAGCAGATGGGCCGCGCGGGGCAAATGAACGAGTCGCAGCCCAAGATGAAGGAATTGCACGAAGAATTCGAGCGCGTGCGCTCGGCCCTGCTCGCGGAAGTAGCCTGAAGCGGGGCGCTAGCCGTTCGCAACGGCCTTGCCGTTGAGCAGCGTCTTGGCAAGCGCCAGGGCGGATTCGCTCTGACCGCCGAGCATCCGCGCGATCTCGCGCACGCGCGCCTTGGTCTTGACCTCGCCTAGGCGGGAGTAGGTCCGTTCTTCCGTGAACTCTTTGGTGACGACGTAGTGAGCGTTCGCCGCGGCCGCGACCTGCGGCAGGTGGGTGATGCAGAGCACCTGGTGCCTGGTGCCCAGCGAGCGCATCTTCGCGGCGACCGCGTGCGCGATCTCGCCGCCGACGTTCGCGTCGATCTCGTCGAACACCAGCAGCGGCACGGCATCCTGGTCGGCCAGCGCGCTTTTCACCGCCAGCATCACGCGGCTGATCTCGCCACTCGAAGCGATGGTCCGCAACGGCTTGGCGGGTTCTCCCGGGTTCGGGGCGAACAGAAACTCCACGGATTCCAGCCCACTGGATTTCTGGGCGAACACGAATTCGATGGTTTCCAGGCCCGTGGCGCTGGGTGTGTCGAGCTGGAGGAGGTGGATCTCGAACTCGCTTTTCTTGAAGCCGAGATCCTGGAGCTGTCCGCGCACGGCGTTGGACAGGAGCGGGGCAGCCTTGAATCGCAGGGCGCTCAGTTCCCGTCCGACCGCCACCAGTTCGGCCTGCACGGCGGCGATCTCGCCCTGGAGACGCAGCAGTTCCGTGCCGCGCCCCTCGATCTTTTGCAGGCGGGCGGCGGATTCCTCGCCAAACTCAATCACCTGCGCCATCGTGGAGCCGTACTTGCGCCGGAGCGTCTGGAGTAGGTGGACGCGCTCCTCCATCTCGGCGAGTTGCGCCGGGTCGAGGTCCAGCCGCTCGGAATAATTCACGAGCGAGCGGGCCAGTTCCTCCAGTTCGACGACCGCCGAGGTGTGCATCTCGACCATGGCGGATGCTGCCGGGTCCACCTTTTCGAGTTCGCGCAGCAGCCGCGCCGTGTCGGCCAAGCGGCCCAGGATCGACGGCTCGCTCTCGGTCAACTCCTGCGCCACGCCGGTGGCCAGTTCGATGAGGCGGCGGCTGTTGGCGGCGAGCGAGTAGCGCCCTTGGAGTTCCTCCTCCTCGTCGGCGCGCAGGTCCGCCGACTGGATTTCCGTCACCTGGTGGCGCAGCAGTTCGAGTTCACGTTCCAACGCGGCTTCGTTGGAGGCGAGGCTGGCGTGGTCCTCGCGCAGGCCGTTGAGCCGCCGCCAGATTTCCTCGTAGCGCCGCCGGGTGCCCTCGGCGTGGCTGAAGGCGTCCAGGAGGTCCAACTGGCGCTCGGCGCTGAGCAGCGACTGGTGGTCGTGCGGCCCGTGCAGGTCCACGAGCAGGTCGCCGAGTTGCTTGAGCACGGCGATGGTCGTCGGCGAACCGTTGACGAACTGCCGGTTGCCGCCGGACTGGGTGAATGTGCGCTTGATGAGCAGTTGGCCGTCCTCGCAACCCTCCAGGCCGTGCTCGCCCAGTTGCGCGTCGAAGGCGGAGCAGTCCTGCACGTCGAACGCCGCCTCGACCGTGCAGGAATCCGCGCCGGTGCGGATCAGGCTTTTCTCGGCGCGCTCGCCCAGGAGGAGCTTGAGCGCGCCGATGATGACGGACTTGCCCGCGCCCGTCTCACCGGTCACGGCGATGAAGCCGCCGTGAAGCTGCCAATCGAGTTCCTCGACCAGAGCCAGGTTCTTGATGCGCAGCGAAGAGAGCGTTGCGAGCACGGGGCCAGAGTGTAATCTGCCGGGCGGGTTTTCTCAACCGGCCACGAAGGATAAATGACCGTAACCATTCCTTGCTTGCCCTTCGCTCGGGCGGAACTCTCCAGCCATGCCTGATCTGCACATTACTTTCCTGGGCACGGGCACGAGCCAAGGGGTGCCGATGATCGGCTGCTATTGCCCGGTGTGTTCCTCCAGCGACGCGCGCGACAATCGCACGCGCTCATCGGTCTTCGTGCGGACACCGGAAGCGGCGTTCGTGGTGGACACGGGGCCGGACTTCCGCCAGCAGTGCCTGCGGGAAGGTCTTTCGTCGCTGGACGCGGTGGTTTACACCCACCCGCACACGGATCACATCATGGGTTTCGACGACCTGCGCCGCTTCTGCGACATGCACCCGGACGGCAAGCTGCCCATCTACGCCTCGCCCCAGACGATGGAGGACCTCGAGCGGGTGTTCCGCTTCGCCTTTGACGGGAACTGCCGCTTCCCGGGCTACATCCACCCGGTGCCGCACCGGGTGACGGGTCCATTCCGCATCGGCGACACGGAACTGACGCCACTGCCCGTGCCGCACGGCAGCATCCTGGTCAACGGCTACCTCTTCAAGCGGGACGGCCGAAAGCTCTTCGCCTACCTGAGCGATTGCAAGGTGGTCCCGCCCGCCGTGCGCGAACTGATCGACGGGGTGGAAGCTCTCGCGCTCGACGCGTTGCGGCACCGTCCGCATCCCACCCACATGAGCCTCGGCGAGGCGCTGGAAACCGCGGCGGCAGTCCACGCACAGCGCACGTACCTGACCCACCTCTGCCACGACCTGGGCCACGTCGAAACCCAGAAGATTGTGCCCTCGGGAGTGTTCGTCGCCTATGACGGCCTGAGAATCGACCTGTGAGCAACGCTTGGGAGGGATACTACGAGGGCAGGCGGCAGTGGCGGCGCGCCCGGCGATGGCGGCAGGCCGCGGCTGGCGTCGTCCTCGTCGCGGCGGCGCTGGTGGGGGTGGGC
>CALMAQ010000038.1 GCA_937859745.1 uncultured Verrucomicrobiota bacterium
ACGCCGCTGCGTGCCGCCCCCGGCGGACCTGCTCTGGCGGCTCGGCGCGCAGGTGCTCTACTGTCCGTTCGGCTCCGTGGAATTTGCCGTGCCGGGGGTCCGGACGATCAGCACGGTGGTGGACGTGCTCCACCGGGACTTTCCCTGGAGCCTCGCACCCGGGGACAACGCGGCCCGCGAGCGCGCTTTCCAGGACATCCTGGCGACGGCGGATGCGTTACAGTGCAATTCCGGGCACGTCATGGCCCGGCTGCGCGAGCACTACGACGTGGCCCCGGAGCGCCTGTTCAAAGTGTACAACGCCGTGCACGAGCGCTTCTCCCTGCTCCCGCCGGAGAGCGCGGCGACGGCGGAGCTCCCGGCGGCTCCTTACTTCTTTTATCCCGCGAATGCTTGGAGACACAAAAACCACGAAACGCTCCTGCTGGCCTACGGCATGTACCGCGCCCGCGCGGCGGCGGACGGCGTGCTTCCGTGGCGGCTCGTGCTGACGGGCCACGAGGACGGGCGCTGGGCGGAACTCCGCACGCTGGCGCGGACACTCGGGCTGCCGGGGGACGGTGCGGTGGAGTTCGTCGGTTACGTGCCCGCGGAGGCGTTCGGGCGCTGGTGGCAGGCCGCGGGCGCACTGGTGTTCCCGTCCCTGCACGAAGGCTTCGGCATCCCGCTGCTCGAAGCGATGCACCACGACGTTCCCATCCTTTGCAGCCTCGCCGGTTCGCTGCCGGAAGTCGGCAGCGATACCTGCCTGTTCGTCGATGCCCGCAGTCCCGGAGCCCTGGCGGACGGCATGTACCGCCTGGCCACCGAGCCTGCCCTGCGGCAACGGTTGGTCGCGGCGGGCCGGCAACGCCTGGCGGATTTTTCCCAGGACCGCGAAGCGGGCGGCCTGTTGGAGGTCATCGTCGCGCTGGCGGGAGCCGAGCTCTCCTACCGCCCCCTGGCGCGGGGCATCCATCCCGATGGCTGGACGGAGCGGAGCGCCGTGCTGGCCCTGCCCCGTCCCACGGCAGGTGAGGCGCGGTCGGGCCGGTTAACCCTGCGCTTCCACCGGATGCCCGCCCCGCGCCGCCTGCGGCTACGGTCGGGAGCCTTCGGCTCGCTGGGCAGCTTCGACCTGCCATGCGGCCGGAGGGAGCCCCGGGTGTGCGTCGATCTGCGGCCCGACGGCGACCCGTTGTGGCTGGAGGTGCCCGACGCGGCCAACCTCAACGACGCCGACCGGCGGGTCCACGGCGTCCGTCTGCTCGCCGCAGACCTGCGGATGGCCGATGGTCGGGATTACCCGCTGTTCGCCGCGCGATGAAAATCTCGGTCGTCATCCCTTCCTACCACCAGGCCGCCTACCTATCGGCGGCTCTGGAGAGCGTTTGCACGCAGGAAGGGCCGGAGGTGGAGGTGCTCGTCCACGACGGGGGCAGCACGGACGGCTCGGTGGATATCCTGCGCGGCTGGGCTTCCCGGAAGGACGGGCATCCGGTGCGCTGGGTGTCGCAACCGGACGCCGGGCAGGCGGACGCCATCAACCAGGGGCTGCGCGCCGTACAGGGGGACGTGCTCGCCTACCTGAACTCCGACGACGTGTACTATCCCGGCGCGCTGGCGGCGGTGGCGGCCCATTTCCAGGCGCACCCGGATTGCCTCGCGCTCTACGGCCGGGCCCATCACCTCCATGCGGATGGCTCCATCATGGAGGAATACCCGACGGAACCTTGGAACTACGACCGCCTGCTGGAAACCTGCTTCCTGTGTCAGCCCGCCGTGTTCTGGCGGCGGGAAGTAACCGGGCAGTTCGGGGTGTTCGACGATGCGCTGCACTACGCCCTGGACTACGAATACTGGCTGCGCGTGGGCCGGGAGGTCCCCTTTCATTACCTCGATGGCCCGCCGCTGGCGGGGTCCCGGCTGCACGGGGACACCAAGACCCTGCGGGCGCGGGTGCCCGCCCACCTGGAGATGGCCCGGGTGGTGCAGCGGTACGCGCCCCGGCCCGGCCCCGTGCTCGGCTGGATCAAACACTTGGCCCACCACCACGGCTTCCAGACCGAGTCACCCGACCCGGCCGACCCCGCCGGGCGGCGGCGGTTCGTCGCCACGATGGTCGCGCAATGCCTGCGGTACGCCCGCGAGCTGGACGTGCCGCTGGAAGCGGCGTTCCTAGCGGGCCTGGAAGCCGACCTCCGGAGCGTCGGGCTCTGATCCGTGTCCATGACGACCCGCCGCCTCCGTATCGGCCTCGACGTGGCCCAGACCTGCCAGGAACGCGCCGGTTGCGGCTGGCAGGCGGACTCGCTGGCCCGCGCCCTGGTCGCGGCGGCGGGGCAACACGAATATTTTCTGTACCACCATTTCGACCGCTGGATCAACGCGAGCACCGCGGCAGGCACGCGCCTCGACGCGCCGGGCGTACATAGCCCCCTCGCCGGGTTCAGCGCGGAGGAGGCCACCGCCTGCTGGCAGCAGGTGCGGGCGGGCAAGACCGCGCTGCCGGGCGACCCGGACATCGTGCAGAGCAACAGTTTCCAGGCCCCCCTGATGGGCCGGGCACGGCTGGTGTTCTTCGTGCACGACGTGAGCTACTGGGTGCATCCCGGGTTCGCCACCGAGGGCACCCGGCTGCATTGCCAGGACGGCGTCCTGGCCGCCTTGTCCCGGGCGGACGGCTTCCTCTTCAACTCCGAGTTCACCCGCCGGGAGTTCGACCGCGTGCTGGCGGGCTGGCTGGAGCGCAGCGGCCGACCGTGGACGGTGACGCCGCTCGGCGGGCGGGACGGTGCCGCCATGTTGCCTCCCGTCGAAGGGCGTTTCTGGCTGGCCGTCGGCTCCCTGGAGCCGCGCAAGAACTACGAGACCCTGCTCGACGCGCTGGACCTCTACTGGCCGCGCAGCCCGCGCCCGTTGCCCCTGCGGATCGCGGGCGGCGAGGGCTGGAAGAGCGAGGCGCTCCGCCGGCGGCTGGAATCCATGGCGGGCCAGGGCCGGGTGGAATGGCTGGGCTACGTGCCGGACGCCGAACTGGCACGCCTCTACGCCGGGGCGACGGCGTTGGTGTTCCCCAGTTGGTACGAGGGCTTCGGCCTGCCCGTCCTCGAAGCGATGGACCGTGGCGCGCCCGTGATTTGCAGCGATGCCGCCAGCCTGCCGGAAGTGGGCGGCGACGCGGCGATCTACGTGGACCCGGCGAGCGCGGAGTCCATCGCCCACGCGATGCTGGCGCTGGAGGCCGACCCCGCGCGACGCACGCGGCTCGGGGCGGCGGGCCAGCGGCAGGCGGAGCGGTTCACTTGGGAAAGGACCGCTCGGGAAACGCTGCAATTTTACCGCCGGGTGCTCGACGCCCCGCCCGCTTTCCCGCCGTGAGTTTTCCCCGTCGCAAATCCCGGGAGGGGCTCTGCCTGCTGGGCCTCCTCGCGGCGGTGCTCGCCGTGCGCCTGCCGTTCCTCATGCACGGCCTGGACGAGCTGGACAGCGCCAACTTCGCGCTGTCGGTCGTGCGCTTCGACGTGCTCAACCACCAGCCGCATCCGCCGGGGCAGTGGGTGTACGTCCGGCTGGTGCAGGCCCTTCATGCCTTGGCGGGCAACGAACTGTTCACGCTCTCCCTGGCGAGCGTCCTGGGCGGCACCCTGGCGCTCGTGCCCTATTACCTCGCGTTGCGGCAGATCGTCCGGCCCGCCGAGGCGCTCGCGGCGGCGGCGCTCACGGCGTTCGCGCCGGGCGTCTGGATCACCAGCCTGCGCATGGTCAGCGACCCGGTCGCCAGCCTGTTCGTTTACGGGACCGTGGCGGCCCTTCTGGCGGGATTAACCTGCCCGCGCTGGCTGCTGGGCGGCATGGCGCTCTGCGGCGTTGCGCTCGGCACCAAGCAGACGGCGGTGTATTTCCTGGCACCGTTCGTCCTGGCGGTGAACGTGGCCGTGGTGCGCCGGGATGGTCCGCGCCGCCCCCTGCTCGGCGGCCTGTGCCTGGTCGCCGCCGTGGCGGTCTGGCTGCTGCCGACCGTTGGCAACGCGCAGGGGTGGGACCGGTACGTGGCCGCCTGCCGCGCGCTCCAGTTGGAGAACTACCGGACCGAAAGTCTCCTGCTGCATCTTTCCGCCACGTCGATCCAAGCCCAGTGGGAACACGACCTGGTGCAGCCCTGGGGGAGCGCGGTGGTGGCGGCGCTGCTGCTGCCCTTGGCGGCGCTCGGCCTGCTCCTGTTTCTCGGGCGCGGCGGGCACGGGCGGTTGTTCGCGCTTTTCGGGGTGACGGTGGTGCTCTACGCCTTCTGCTTCCTGTACCGCTTCAACAAATACTGGCTCTATTCCGTGCCGGTCTGCGGGGCGTTCGCGGCGGCCGGGCTTTTCCACGTGGGCGCGGCGTTGGCGCGGTGCTGGCGGCAGCCCGCGTTGCGCGGGTGGGTGCCCGGGTTGGTGGTCGCGCTCGTCACGGCGGCGAACGCCTGTTGGACGTTCCCGCTCCTGTCGGCCATCGCGCACTTCCGGGCACCGCCGCAGGCCGCGTTGGAAAGTCTACGCAAGCTGCCCGGCATCGACCCGCGGCGGCCGTTGCTCCTGACCGACGACGTGACTGTGGCCCGCGAGCTGATCTACTTCGGCCTGAAAGGGCAGGTCGAATTGCTGAACCTGTCATCGGACCTGCGCGCCGCGGCTGCCGCCCTGGACGCAGGCCGCAAGGTCTACCTGCTTTCGCCCTGCCACTTCGACCCCCCGGCGGACACGCCGGACACCTTCCGGCTGCTGGCCCGTTACGTCTGGCGGACGGAACTCTACGCGGCGCTGCAAGGCAGGCCCGACCTGCGCGAACTCTCCCTCTACGAGGTGTCGTCCTTGTCCTCCTGCTACGGGTTCGCGTCCGCCGTGGCTCCGCCGCCCCTGTTGGGGCGCGGCGTGTGGCCGGATGGCTGGTGCGCGGCAGACTTTCGCTTCCTGTTGCCCTGCGACGAGACGGGCACGAGCCACGCGGTCCTCCGCTTCACGGTTCCCCCGGACGCCGGATACCGGTTTCCGTACCGCCTGACCTGCCAGGTGGCGGGCGGCGACGCGCTGGGACTGATCGCGGACGGTCCGGGGAGCACGGACTTCCTCGTGCCACTCCCGGGCCGTCCCGGCGCGCGCGTCGCCGAGGTGCATCTCCTGGCACCGCAAACCACCCGCTCGTCGCAGCGCGACCCACGCTCCACGGACGACCGCGCACGGTCGGTGCACTTGGATGCCGCCGCGTGCGTGACCCCGTCCCGCCCCCTGCTTCTTCGCCGGGAGAAAGGTTGGTACGCTCCGCCAGCCGCGGGGGCCAACCCGTGGAACTGGACCGGCGGCGACGCCGATCTGTCCATCATGGCGAACGATCCCGGGATGGTCGTCCTGGAAGCCGACGTTGCTTCGTGCACCGCGGACAACACCCTGGAAATGCTGGTGGATGGCCGGAGCGCGGACCTGTCATTCCCGCTCGGCGCGGAGTGGAGCGCGCAACGCTGGTTGGTGCCAACCACGGCCGGGGTACACCGGGTCACGCTTCGCAGTCGCAACGCGGCGGTGCCGCTTCCCGGGAACGACGGGGGCGTGGCGTTCCGGGTGCGAAACCTCCGGGCACGGTTGGAGCCCGACTAGGCGCGTTGCGGTCGGGCGACGCGCAGCACCCGCCGCCAGGTCCGACGCCAGGAAAAGCCCAGGGTCTGGTAGAAGCGTTCCAGGCGGCGCGCGTTGACGAGACGGTCGAAATGCGCCCTGGCGAAAGCCGCGCCGCCGGTCGCCAGCCGTTGCGCCAGGGCGGCGTCGGCGAACACGCGCAGGCACTGCGCCACGATGGCCTCCGGCCCGGCCGTTTCCAGGACGAGCGCCTCACGTTCCGGCAGGACGCGCAGGCCGAGGTTGGCCCGGGGCATGATCACCGGGTGGCCGGACGCCAAGAACTCCGGCAGCTTGGACGGCAGCCGGTAGCGGTTGAAAACGTCGTCCGCGCCGGGTTGGACCAGCACGTCGGCCAGCCGCAGCAGCCCGGCGAGCCGGGCGTGCTCGACGAAACCTAGGTGCAAGACGTGCCGGGTCAGCTCCTCCGGCGCGGAGTGCAGCGGAAAGTCGATGGTGTCCTCGCCCGTGCGGATGAGCCGGCAGGGGGTGCCGTGGCGATTGAGCAGGAACACCGCTTCGTAAAGGGTCTCGATCTCCCGCGCGTTGGCAAAGTGGCTGTTGCCGGGGTAGCAAAGCACCTTTTCCCCGGGGCGGATGCCCAGCGAGGCGCGCAGGGCGGCGTCCGGCGGCGCGGGATGGTACGCGGCAAAATCAACCACGGGCCAGATCTCCTCGAAGGGGACGTGCGGAGGGACGAAATCAGAGAGCGTTTCGATGATCCCCGTCACGCCGTCGGCGTCCCGCAGGAAGCTGCGGTACGCGCGCGGATGGGAGAGGTAAACGGGCAGTTTGGCGGCCAGTTCAGCGTCGGAGAGGGCGCACAGGGAGGCATAGTCCCAGCCAGAAAAACACGCGGCCAGATGCTCCTCGTTGTCCTCCAGGTGGACGACCACGCGGGCGGAGGGCATGTCGCGCCGGCAGCGGTTGACAACCCGGCGCACATGTTCGCGCGGCGTCCACGCGTGGATCACGTCGGCGGGTCCGCGGTCGGGGAACATCTCCGCGGGGGCCTCCCAGACATCGGAGAAAGTGAGCGGCCGGAGGGAAGGCCGGTGTCCCAGCGCCACGACGCTGCGGCGGTCCTCGCCCGGGATGGCCGCCGCGCAGGCGTGCCCGAGCGAGCGCAGGCCATCGGCGAACCCGGCGATGTGCCCCATGCTGTTGCTGGCAAAATCAGCATGGCAGAAAAAGAGGACGTTCATGGATGGTCGGCCTCGCAGAGACGCCTTTGGCACTCTCCAAAACGAACCGCCGTACCACCGTGGGACGTATGAACGAGCGGATGGGCGCTACTATCGGGGAGCCATGCCGGATTATCCACGCCGGAGCGCGGATTTTGTCCTCGGCCGCCGGGTGCCGGGAGCGGTCGCAAAAGCAGGCCGACGGCCGGGAGAAATTACGTCCTCCGGGCAAAATGAGGCCTGGCCGGGGGCATCAATGGCGCGGGCAACGTCAGCGGTTTGTGATGACAAACCGTGATGGCCTTGAGTCGCCTGCCCGCGAGAAACATGCGCGATACAGGGTTCGAACCTGTGACCCCTGCCGCGTCAAGGCAGAGACCCATGCAGGTAGGTTCACAGAAGTCCGTTCCTACATCTCGGCAACGGTCGTATCAGCATTGTTCTTCGACGAGGAGGGAAATCCTTAAGGCGCGTTTTTCTGAGCCACCGTGCGCTGGGCTGGTCGCATGGCTTTCTGCGCCTTTTCGACAAAGGAAAAGCCAGGGAACCGCTGATTGAATCAGCAGTGATGGTGCGAGACACCGGGTAAGCAGTTTTGGTGATGCGGCAAGTTGAGAGATGCGCGAGGGCGCGTTTCTGCCGGTGGTTTTCTGTGGCCGTCCGCACCTTTTAGGCCGCAGTTTCCGTTCGCAGAGTGCGCCCGACCAACCAGACGCCATTTTTCTTCCCCGCTTGGACGCCGGTCTGGTCCAAACGCCGCTTGTGGATTCACCGCCGGTTTGACGATGGTAGCGGATGGACACAGCAACGGCGTCGACAGCAAGCTGTCGACGCCGTTTGTGGACAAGAGGAACTGAGCCAAGTGGATGCCGTGCTCCGTTTCCGGTCGTGTTAGCGCTCGGCCCGGAAAAGCTCCGGATGCTCGGACGGATTACGCTCCTCGTGCGGGGCGTCGTTGCCAATCTCGCCACCGGTCCAGCCGTGCGCGTCCTGCATCGGCTTGGCGGGTGACTGATCCTGTACGATCACGCGGTCAACGTAGTTGATGTGGCGGGTTGCGACCGTCTTCGTGTGCTTATTTGCAGTGGCCTTCGTGCCGGCGTGCGCCAGAGGCATGGTTGCCAAGAAGAGGGCTGCGGTGCTCAGGGTGAGGTAGGTCTTCATGTGTTGTGACTCGATGTTTCGGGTTGTTGTTATTGTTAGGACAGATTGAAGCTCGAGTATGACAATATCTCGCATAGCTGACATATCAGTGCAAGTGGGAATTTCATTTATTTATTGGAAGCTGGTCGTTTGGGTAAGTGATGTCCGAGGAAATGCGGAGAACCGTGGCGGCTGTGAAGTTCCAAAAGTTGATATATCAACCACGGATGTTCCCGCCAACCTGCATGCTGCGGAGAGGCTCCCAGACGGAGTGGTGCGGACACACGGGCCGCTTGCTGAAGCGACGGAAAAGACGACGCGGGGACAGGAAGAACAGAGTTTCATCGTGAGCATCCCTGTCTTGGACGCTCAACTTCCGTAGCCTACGGGGCGGCTAAGTTCCGGCAACAATCCCTCGATTGTGTTCCAAGCTGACTTTGTGCTCCGTTTTGGTTTCACCGGGAAAACCAATCCTGAGAGCCCAGGCGATGATCGGAGTGCTGTTTGTTCTGTGCTTGAACAAATGATCAGCTAAGGCAAGCTGACCCGAGTGGAAGCGCATGAGCTTTGCTCCCGCCGGGGTTTCGGCGTACGGAGCGACCCGCCCACCATATCCCCCCTTATGGCTACCCTCTGCATTGATGCCGGGACATCCATTATCAAAACCGTTGCTTTCGACGATGCCGGGGCAGAAATCAGCGTGGTCCGCCATGAAACCAAGGTCCTGCGGCCGCGGGCGGGGTTCTCCGAGCAAGATATGGATGCCGTGTGGAATGCGGTTGCGTCCACGATCCGCCGTATTCTGGTCGGCCTCAGCGAGCCGGTTCGCTTTCTTTCTTTGACTGCCCAGGGTGATGGTGTCTGGCTCGTCGATGCGAACGGGCGACCCACGGGCCCTGCCATCTTGTGGAACGACGCGCGCGCGACAGCGATCATCGAGCGGTGGCGCGCAGCCGGCACTCTGGCCGACGCGTTCCGGCACAACGGCACACAGGTCTTTGCCGGACTGCCAAACGGAATCCTCGCTTGGCTACAGCGGCACGATCCTGACCGGCTGGCGCGTTCCCACAAATCCTTGTGTTGCGGCGGCTGGATTTTCTACAATTTGACTGGGCGGCTCGCCATCGACGAATCGGATGCCGCGGCACCGTTCCTCGACGTGCGGACCCGCCGCTATTCCCCCGCGCTGCTCGACTTGTACGAAATGCCGTGGGCGCAGCGCCTGTTGCCGGAGGTGCTTTCCGACGAGGAACGAAAGGGTGAACTTTCGGAAGGGGCGGCTGCGTTGCTAGGATTGCCGCGCGGGCTGCCGGTGGTCATGTCACTTTACGACGTGGCGTCCACGGCCATCGGCGTCGGCGCGACGAACGTCGGGCAAGGATGTAGCATCTTAGGCACGACACTTTGCACCGAGGTGGTTGTCCGCGACCCGCAGTTGGACAGAGTGCCCTCGGGATCCACGCTACCTTTTGGGCCCGACCTGTACCTGCGTGCCTTCCCGACTCTGGCGGGCGCGGAGGTGATTCACTGGGTCTTGCGCCAGCTCGATCTGCGCGAGCCGGCCGAGTTGAGTGAGCTGGCGGCGGGCGCGGAGCCCGGCGCGGGGGGGCTCTTGTGTTTGCCGTACTTCTCGCCTGCCGGGGAGCGCGCGCCATTTTTGGAAGCCGGTGCGCGCGGTTCGTTCCACGGCTTGTCGTTCGAGCACAGTAGGGAACATCTCGCCCGCTCCGTCTTCGAGGGGTTGTCATACGTCATCCGTGATTGCCTGCTGGCATCCGGCCAATCTCTGAAAACACTCCGCATGTATGGGCTCAGCGGCGGAGGCGCGAACAGTGCCTTCTGGTGCCAGACCATCGCCGATGTGCTTGGCGTACCCACCTTCCGGCCTCGCGGCGAAGAGATGGGTGCCAAAGGGGCACTGATCGTCGGCCTGGTGGCAACCGGCGCGGAAAGAACCTTCGCCTCCGCCGCCAGGGATTACCTGCAAATCCGCGACACCTTCGAGCCCAACGCCAAGCATCATGCACGCTACCAGGAAGGGTTTGAACAATTTCTGGCTGTCCGCGCGGGCGCGCTGCCGATCTGGCAGCGGATGGCTGACAACCGTACGTCCTGATGGGACGCACGAACGGATGAACCGACTATGACACCGCTAACACCCTCCGACGACCGCGCCTGGTTGGGGCTTGACCTGGGCACGCAGAGCGTGCGCGCCATGCTCGTCTCCGCCGCCGGGGAGATCTTGGGCGTCGGCTCCCACAAGCTCACCAGCTACCGCGACGGTCCCGTGCACGAGCAAGCGCCCAAGGAATGGTGGCTTGCCATCGCCGCAGCCTGCCGCCAGGCGATGGCCGCATTGCCATCGGGCCGGCCAGTGGGCGGGGTCGCGGTGGACGCAACTTCCGGCACGGTCTTGTTGATGGACAACAATGGCCGACCGCTGACGCCCGGGCTGATGTATGATGATACTCGCGCGGCCGGGGAAACGCGGCACGTCAACGAGGTGGGGGCCGATCAGTGGAAGGCAATGGGTTACAACCGGATGCAGCCAGCTTGGGGCTTGCCGAAGCTGCTCTGGTTGCTCAAACACCATGATGCCCTGTCGCCCGGCACCCGGTTGGCTCACCAAAGCGATTTTATCAACCGCCAGCTGGTGGGCGGCGAAGTTCCCACGGACACGAGCAACGCGCTGAAAACCGGGGTGGACCTTATCCACGAACGCTGGCCACAGGAGGTGTTCTCCGCGCTCGGTGTCCGCGCGTCGATCCTGCCGCCGGTGGTGCGGGCAGGCGCGAACCTGGGCGTGGTCTGCGCTGCCGCTGCGGCCGAGACCGGCATCCCCGCCGGGACGCCGGTGGTCGCCGGGATGACCGACGGCTGCGCGGCGCAGATGGGAGCCGGGGCATTGAGCATCGGGAATTGGAACTCCGTGCTCGGCACCACGCTCGTCCTCAAGGGGGTCGCGCCTGATCTGGTCAAAGACCCTGGCGGGGTGGTGTATTCCCACCGCTCGCCCGACGGCAACTGGCTGCCCGGCGGAGCGTCCAGCACGGGGGCGGGGGCCATCACCAAATTTTTTCCCGACACCGACCTTGTGTTGCTCGGCATGCAGGCGATGGCGCGAGAACCGGCGAGCGTGGTCACTTATCCCTTGCACGGGAAGGGCGAGCGTTTTCCGTTCATCGCGCCGGACGCGGTGGGTTTCACGCTGGGCACACCGACCGACGAGATCGATCGGTACGCGGCTCTGCTACAGGGGGTCGCGTTCATGGAGCGGCTGTGCTTTGACTATCTAGACCTGTTAGGTGCACCGGTGGACGGTGCGCTGGTGCTCACCGGCGGCGGCACGAAGAGCCGTTACTGGTGTCAGTTGCGCGCTGATGTGCTGAGCCGTCCGGTGACCCTGCCGGAAAATGCCGAGGCAGCTCTTGGTATGGCGGTGCTCGCAGCCTCCGGCGGAAGACGGGTGGCCGAGGTCGCGTCCACCATGGTGCGGGTGCATGAGGTAATCGAGCCGCGGGCGGGGCCAACCCGCCCGGGGCGGGGGCCATAACAGCGCGTGGGGGGGGGACACGCCCGG
>CALMAQ010000039.1 GCA_937859745.1 uncultured Verrucomicrobiota bacterium
GGCGGCGGGCGGCGGGCTCGCGGGCGACTCGCGGCGGCTGAAGGGCGTAGCAGGGGCCGCCGCCATCGCCGGGGCGGACCCATTGGCGGGTTCCGTCTCGCGGATGGCGGTCAGGGCGTCGATCACCTCCGTGAGCGTGGTCTGGCCCAGGGTCTGCACCGCCTTGATGAGCGCGATCTCGAAGTGGAGCTTCTTGTTGGGAGCCCACTTCATGCGGCCCTCGGCGGCGGCGAACCCGTCGATGAGTTCGAGCAGACGGTCGGTCGAGACGAGGGTCGCCTGCGTTTGCAGCGTCTGCGCGAGCGCGGAGCCCGCCTCGGCACTGACGGAATCCGGGTTGACCTGCAACACCAGGAGGTTGCGCAGGTGGGCGATGAGTTCCGCCAGCAGGCGCATCAGGTCCTTGCCTGCCTCGGACTGCGCGTCGAGCACGCCCAGCGCGCCGGAGGTATCCTTCGCCAGCAGCGCGCCCGCCATCTGGCTGACGGTTTCCGGCGCGGTGAAGCCGAAGATGCCCAGCACATCGTCCTGTTTGATGGTGTCGCCACAAAACGCCACGAGTTGGTCGAGCATTGATTCGGCGTCGCGCAGGCCGCCCTCCGCGCCGCGCGCGATGGCGTCGGCGGCGGGCATGGCGAGGTCGATCTTCTCGAGGCCGGCGATCTTGGCGAGGTGCGCCGAGATGAGCGGCGAGGGGATGCGCCGCAGGTCGAAACGCTGGCAGCGGCTCAGGATCGTGGGCAGCACCTTCTGCACTTCGGTCGTGGCGAACACGAATTTGACGTGCTCGGGCGGCTCCTCCAGCGTCTTGAGCAGCGCGTTGAACGCGGCCGACGAGAGCATGTGGACCTCGTCGATGATGTAGATTTTGTACTGCCCGCGGGTCGGCGCGTAGCGGACGTTGTCACGCAATTCGCGCACCTGCTCGACGCCGTTGTTGCTCGCGCCGTCGATCTCCAGCACGTCCAGGGAGATGCCCGCGGCGATCTCGCGGCAGGCATCGCACGCGCCGCAGGGCGTGACCGTGGGAGCCCGCACGCAGCAGAGGCACTTGGCGAGGATGCGCGCCGTGCTCGTCTTGCCCGTGCCGCGAGGGCCGACGAAAAGGTAGGCGTGCGCGAGCCGGTTCTGCTCGATGGCGTTCTTGAGCGTCCGGGTGATGTGCTCCTGTCCGACGACCTCGTCGAAGGTCTGGGGGCGATACTTGCGCGCGAAAACCTGATAGCTCACGCCCTCATTGTAAGGCAAAAGGCCAAAGGCAAAAGGGAGAAGGACGGCAAAGCGAAAAAAGGCGTCCCGAGCGCAACGGCCCGGGACGCCGACAAAACCGCAAGGGTGGTGGGATCAGGAAGACCGGAGGACAAACCGGCAGGGTTCGCCGCGGGTGTCCTGCCTTTAGTAGCCGCCCCGGTCGCCCCGGTCGCGGCCACCGCGCTCGCGGCGTTCGCTGTAACCGCCCCGACGGTCGCCCCGGTCGCTGCCGCCGTAACCCCCACTGCCACCGCCGCTGTAGCCGCCACCACCGCCGCCGCTGTAGCCGCCGCCGCCACCGCCGCTGTAGCCGCCACCACCGCCGCCGCTGTAGCCGCCGCTCCGGCCCCCGCCGCCGCCGCTCGGGCGCTCCTCGCGCGGGCGGGCCTCGCTGACGGAGATCGTGCGGCCGTCGATGCTTTTACCGTTAAGTTGGCTGACCGCGGTGGCCGCTTCCTCGTCGGTGGTCATGGTCACAAAGGCAAAGCCGCGGCTTTTGCCGGTGACCCGGTCCTGGATGAGGGCAACGTCCTTCACTTGCCCGGCCTGGCCGAAGAGGTCCATCAGGTCGGTTTCAGTCGCATTGAAGGACAGGTTGCCTACGTAGAGTCGATTGCCCATGGGAGTCTGGTAAACAGGGAAACTAAGCTGGAACTACGGTGGTCAAAACACGGACTTGTCTAGCGTCCACGGCAAGGAAAAGAATCTCGTTCTGACCGTTCCTGCTCACCAGGTTTCAAACCGTCACTGAAGGGACGCTTCAACTAACAGTTTACCAATCGTTTCCAGAGCTGCTTTTCTTTACGAACACGGACGGGCGCGATGCTGTGTCAAGACGGGCGGAAAAGCAAGCGGAAAATGAAGAGATCGGATAGCGGATGACGGATGAAGGATCACAGACGGAAAACGGCTCCGCGCGGCATCGGGGCAGGACGATCCACTGGCCGCCATCCGTCATCCTTAGACCCCGATGTCCTCGTTCCACAACGCGGATTGTTCCCGCACGAACCGGCCCATGATCTCCACACACTCCGGCAGGTCCAGGTCGATGACCTCGATCCCGTGGCTGCGCATGAACTCCGGCGCGCCCGGGAAGTTGCGGCTCTCGCCGACGACGACCTTCTTGATGCCGAACTGCACCGCCGCGCCCGAGCACAGGTAGCAGGGCATCAACGTCGAATACAGCGTGGCGTCGCGGAAGCCACCCGCGCCGGGCCGTCCGGCGTTTCGCAGGCAGTCGATCTCGGCGTGCGTGATGGGGTCGCCGTCCTGCACGCGCTTGTTGTGCCCGGCGGCGACCACCTGGCCGTCGCGCACCAGCGCCGAGCCGATGGGGATGCCTCCTTCGGCCAGCCCCTTTTTCATTTCGTTGATGGCCGCCTGCATGCCTGCGTCGATTTTCATATGGGCTCGGATGGTAGCGGAAGGTGGCCGCCGGCCGCAAGGCGGCAGACGCCGGAATTTACTCCACGCGCGGTTCCGTCTTGCCGGAGGCGCGGTGCGCCTTGAACATCGCCAGGGTGGCATCGCGCTCCGCGGAGTGGTCGAGCATGGGCGGCGGGTAGTCCTTGGCCAGCCGCAGGCCCTTGGCCAGCGGGGCGTGCAGGCGGCCCGGCGGCACGTCGCGCAACTCGGGCACCCACTCGCGGATGTAGTCGCCGTTAGGATCGAAGCGTTCGCTCTGCGTCCAGGGGTTCTGCACGCGGAAATAGGGGGCGGCGTCGGCCCCGGTGCCCGCGCTCCACTGCCAGCCGCCGTTGTTGTTGCCGATGTCGCCGCAGACGAGCTTGCGCATGAAGAAGGACTCGCCGTCCCGCCAGTAGAAGCGCAGGTCCTTGGTCAGAAACATAGCGGTGATCATGCGCAGGCGGTTGTGCATGTAGCCCGTGGCCGAAAGCTGGCGCATCCCGGCATCGACGATAGGGAAACCCGTCGTGCCCTCGCACCACCGCGCGAACTCCTTGGGGCGGTCCGCCGCCTGGCGCCAGGGGAGGCCGCGCGTGGCCGGGCTGAAATCGTCGTGCAGGACGTGCGGAAAGTGGTGGAGGATCTGGAAGTAAAAATCCCGCCAGGCAATCTCGCTGATGAACTTCTCGACGTTCTCGCGTCCTGCATCATCCAGCGAGGCGGCGAGGTCCCGGCAGCGGTGGTAAATCTCCCGGACCGAGAGCAGGCCCCAGCGCAAATCCTGCGAGAAACGCGACGTGGTCGGGCCGGTCAGTTCCGTGCGGCCCTTCGCGTAGCGCCGGATCGCGCCGTGGGCGGCGATGAAGCCCGTCAGCCGTTGGCGCGCGGCCCGCTCGCCTGCCTCGATGATCCGCGTGCTCTCGCTCTGAAGTTTCCAGTGGGACAGGTCGGGCAGGGGCAGACTCCCGATATCCGGGGGCGTCCGCAGGTGCTTGACGCGGGGGCCGACGGCCGCTTTGGGCAGCTTGGCCCAGGCCTTGTAATAGGGCGAGTACACTCGGTAGGGCTCGCGGGAGCCGGAGAGCAGTTCGTCGCGCGCGTGGAGCGCCACGTCGTCGTGCGCGGAAACGGTGATGCCCAGCCGCCCGCCCAAGGCGACCAGCTTGTCCTCGACGGCCCGGCCGAACGGGTCGGGATCGCGGTTGAAGAAAATCGCCCCGGCCCGGGTCTCGGCGGCGAGCTTTTCCAGTTCGCGCTCGGCCGGACCGCAGCGGATGATGAGCCTGCCGCCGACGGCTTCCAGGTTCTTGCTCAACGCCTGCAGGCAGGCACAGAGAAAATCCTGGCGGTTCGGGCCGACCCAGCGGTGCTGGCCCTGCCAGTCGCTGAGCACATAAACCGTCACGACCTGTTCGGCCGCGCCCGCGGCGGCGTTGAGGGCCGTGTTGTCGCTCAGGCGCAGGTCGCGGCGGAACCAATGGATGGCGGTGTTCAAGTCAACGCCGAATACGCCGCAGAGCGGGACGCGGGATGCACGGCGACGGCTGACGGATCGCGAGCATCCGGCGGCGAACCCGGCATGTTTTGCTGGTATCGATTGTCCGTCATCCGTTATCCGTCATCTGTTCCCCGTGCCCGTCCCCTTGCTCCTCGCCCGCCCGCCGCCGTGTTGGAAGTGTTCAACGGCTCGCTCGTGCGCCGGATGCTCGCCATGGCATGGCAATATTGGCGCGGCTGCTTGAAGGTAATCGGCTTCCAGGTGCTCCTGCTCGCCACGAACGTCGGGGGGCTGGCCCTGGCGGGTTTGGGCATCGACTTCATCACCCACCACGTCGATCCCGCCCGGGACACCCCGAGGTGGCCGCTCGGGCTCGCGCCCCCCGCGGCGTGGCCCGCGATCGGGGTCGTCGCCCTGCTCGCGGCCGGGGTGCTTGCGCTGGGGGTCGGCGCGGCCTGGTTCTCGCGCCTGATGCGCCCGGCCTACGTCCGCAACCGCGAATTGATGGACCGACTCGTCGAAGGGGCGGACGAGGCGAGCCGCTGGTTGCTCGGCGTCTAGAGGCCGGTACTGACGCGGCCACGCGCGCAAGCCCTCCGTGGCGATGCCCGGCTCCTTGGCTTACCCCGCTTGGCCGGGCCGTGGCGCGAGCGCCACCCGCTTGCACGCTTCCCTGTAGGCCGGTGCATCGCTCCGGTTAAAATCTGCCTGCTTTGCTCATGCTGTTGAGCTGCCTCCAATCCGAGCGGCTATCTGTTCCTTCCGGGCGATCTCGGGATGCTCAATCCAGGTCCTGTTCTCGGTCATGAGTGGCCAGCCTCCGGGTGGCAGGCTTCCTGCTTGAACGTGAGCTTGGCCCTGCCAGCCGTTGCTACGAGGCTTGGTTTCTCCACGTGCGTCCCTGCTCCTGCAGATTGTGATGACTCCCGAACTTGCCTCCTCCGCCGTGCTTGCCGCCACGGACGGAACTTATCCAAGGTGAACGTCAAACCTAGCACCGCGGCGGTACCTGCACCGCCTACCTTTGAGAAGCCGCCGTTGATTGACCAGGTGGAACGAACGGCATTGCTGCTTGCCACGCTGCTCGTGCTGGGATTGCACGTCGTCAACTTGTTCTCCGCGGGGCCATTGTGGCGGGACGAGGTCGGCGACGCCGTTTACGCCGCCATGCCGTCGTGGGCGCATGTATGGGGGATGCTCAAGTACGACAACTTTCCTCCCTTGCTGCTCGTTCTGCTACGAATCTGGCGCGGTTTGGGGCTGGAGAACCTTGGCGGCCCCGATTTCGGCTACCGGATTTACGGGCTGATCGTCGGTGTGGCGGTGCTGGCGGTACTCTGGATCAACGCGCAGCGGTTAGGCGGTCCACGGAATGCGCCTTGGTTTTCGCTGGGGCTCTTCGCCGCTGGCGGGTTCGTGGTGCGCGTGGGGGACTCCATCCGTCCTTACGGCCTTGGCTGGCTTTGCATCCTGCTGACTTTGGGGCTGGTCTGGCGTGTGGTGCAACTGCCGCGCCCGGGCCGGGTCGTTGCGGCGGCGGTCATGGCGACCCTGAGCGTACAGGCTCTCTATCAGAACGCTTTTTTGCTTCTGGCCATCGGCCTGGCGGGGATGCTTGCCGCCGCGCGTGCCGGACGCTACCGGGCATTGGCAGCCCTCGCGGGGATCAACTCGGTGGCGGTATTGTCGCTGTTGCCCTACGTCCTCGGGCCGATCCACGCCGCCAGCGCGTGGTCGATGGTAGCGCAACGCGGCGTGCCGTGGAGCCGCCTGGGATCGATGCTCTGGGAAGCCGCCGGATCGCTTGACCGCCGGTGGGTACCTTGCCTGTGGCTGTTGGCAATCGGCGCGGTCACCTACGGCGGTTGGGCACTGCCCCGGCCCGGCACTGCGGGCCGTCGGCAGGTAGGCACCCAGCCCTTGCCCGACATGAGATGGTACGGGATGGCAACGGTGCTCATCGGCCTTCCCGTGTTTCTGGCCTTCCTGAAGTTCTTGGGGATGGAAACGCCGCCCTGGTACTACTTGCTGCCGTTGGCAGTGGCGGCCAGCGTGTTGGACGGTTTGGGGGCTGCCATGACGCAGGACATGCGCTGGCGCGCCGGGCGGGTGGCGTTCCTAGCGGTTGCCCTCTGCCTGGGATTGCCCTTGGGCTGGCAGGTGGTGCAGGTGCGGGTGACCAACGCCGACGTGGCGGCGGCGCAGGCCACCCGCTTGGTCCAGCCCGGCGACGAGGTGCTTGTCGCTCCATGGACCGACGGTGTCAGCTTCCAATACTACTATCATGGCTCGGAGCCCTGGACGACGCTGCCCCCGCTCGCCGACCATTCCATCCATCGTTACGACCTGATGAAGGATCGTATCATGGCCCCAGACGGCGTTTCCCCGTTGCTGGCGCAACTGGGCGAAACCCTGCGAGCCGGGCATCGGGTATGGATCGTCGGCTCGGTGGACGCGCCGCCAGAGGGCAAAGCACCGCCGCAATTACTGCCCGCGCCGCGCGACCCGCGGGCAGGATGGGACGAAGCGCTGTACATGCGCGTTTGGACGCTCCAGGTTGGCGATTACCTGCGTGCCCACGGCGAGCGCCAAGCCGATGTGCCGATGCCCATCAACCAGCGAGTCAGTCGTCTGGAAGACATCAAGCTGACTTGCGTTGAAGGCTGGCGTCCATGAGCGCCATTTTCACGTGCGCTTGCCCGTTTCCGAACTCAACCAGGCACCTGACGGAGGGCCGGGGAAACTTTGGGACGTGCGCGCGGCACGCGAACTGTTACAATCGGGGAAAATGACCTTCCCCACCTCCGCCACGCTGGCCGGTTGCTGCGCGCTGCTGCTGGCCGCCGTGCCCGTTCAGGCCGTTCCCGCCGCGCCCGCCAAGAAGCCAGACCCTTCCGCCAAGAACGACACGAACTTCAAGCCGCCGCAGGACGAGACGGTCCGGCTGCAAATCTTTCTCGACGAACAGAACTTCGGGCCGGGCAAGATCGATGGTGCCTATGGCGGGTTCACCCGGAAGAGCTGGCTGCGCTACCAGGAAGCACAGGGCAAGCAGCCCGACGAACGGTTTGATGCCAAGACGTTCGCCTCGGTCGATCCGATCTACACCAGCTACACCGTCGCTAAGGACGACCTCGGTGCGCTGGGCGTCGTGCCCAAGGCGATCCCCGAGCAGGCCAAAAACAAGGTGCTGCCCTACGAGACGCTCTCGGAACTGCTGGGCGAGCGATACCACGTCGGGGTGGATTTCCTCAAGAAGATCAACGCGCCCAAAAACATCGACACGATGAAGGAGGGCGACAAGGTCAAGGTGCCCAACGTCGTGCCGCCGTTCAACCTCGCGCAGGTCATCGCGATACGCACCTACACGAAGGAGCGCGAGCAGTTGCTCAAGGAAGCCAGGGACAAAGCGAAGGCCGCTCCCGGGGCCACGCCTGCCCCCGGCGCTTCGCCGACGCCCAGCGCCGAGAACGTCCCGGCCGCAATGCCCGGGCCGACCGTCCCCGTGTCCGCCTCGCCGCCCCCGGCGAGCGAGGTGCCTGCCCCGGCCCCGGCCGCCAGTCCCTCGCCGGACGCCCTGGCCTCTGCGCCCGACAACCGCCCGGTGCTTTCCGCGCGGCCCGCGAACGACAAACGGCTCGTGTTCCACGTGAGCACGAAGGATTCGTACCTGGAAGTCCACGACGGTGAGCGCCTCGTGGCGTGCTTCCCGATCACGCCCGGCTCGACGGCGATCCCGACGCCCAAGGGCGAGTGGCACGTCGTCGCCAAGACGCTGCTGCCCGAGTTCCGCTGGGACAAGTCCGTCCTGATGACGGGCAAGCGCAGCGATGTCGCCTACCAGTTGCCCCCCGGGCCGAACAACCCGGTGGGCATCACCTGGATCGCGCTCGACAAGCCGGGCATCGGCATGCACGGCACGGCGACGCCCGACACCATCGGCCGCTCGGCCAGCCACGGGTGCATCCGGTTGTCCAACTGGGATGCGTTCAAGGTGTACGGCATGGTGACGGCGGGGACGAAGGTCATCATCGACTAGCAGCAGGGGGCGCGACGCGACCGCCCCCATGGCTTTTTGCCACCCGGCCCCGGAATAAACTTCCCCGCCGGGTGGCGTCTGGGGTATGTGGCAATCCTCATGAATGCTGCATGGCTGATCGACGGGGCCGTGGTCGTCGGCTATTTCGCGCTGATCCTGGGCATCGGCCTGCGGATGGGCAAACGCGAGAACAGCCTGGAGGATTTCGCGCTGGGCGGACGGCGCATCCCCTGGTGGGCCGTGCTGGCGTCGATCATCGCGGCGGAAACCAGCGCGGGGACGTTCCTGGGCGCGCCCGGCGAAGGCTGGAGCACCAGGGGATATTTCTACGTCCAGCTCACCCTGGGCACCATCCTGGCGCGGATCATCGTCAGCTTCGTGTTCATCGCGCCCTACTATCGCTACAACGTTTATTCGATCTACGAATACCTGACGCGGCGCTTCGGCACGGGCTCCAAGAACGCCGCCAGCGCGGTGTTTCTGCTCACGCGCGTGCTGGCGAGCGGGGCGCGCATCTACGTCGCGGCCATCGCCCTGGTGCTGCTCTACGAAATCTTCGTCGGCCGCACGCTCGACCCGGCCCTGCCCGCCGACGCGCACCGCATGTTCTGGATCTACCTCTTTGCCAGCGTGGCCGTCGTGATCTTGACGGCGATCTACACGACGTTGGGCGGCATCAAGGCCGTCATCTGGACGGATTTCATCCAGGCATCGATCATGATGGGCAGCGCGCTCCTGGCCCTGGGCATCCTGTATCATTCCATCCCGGGCGGCTGGGCGGAGGTTCGCGCGCACCTGCCCGCAAAGAACATCTTCATCGACACGGGCCTGAACCCGGCCCGGCACGGCTGGGACAAGATCGTGGGCATGTTCGAGACGGAATTCACCATCTTTGCGGCTCTGTTCGGCAGCACGTTTGTAACGATGGCCACGCACGGCACGGACCAGGACATGGTCCAGCGCATGCTGACCGCGCCCGACGTGCGCCGCTCGCGCCGTTCGCTGATCCTCTCCGGGCTGGCGGACGTGCCCATCGCGGGAGTGCTGGTGACGGTCGGCCTGCTGCTCATCGCGCACTACGCGGCGCATCCCGATCCTAACCTGCCCAAGGCCAACAACGAAATCTTTTGCTATTACATCCTGCACGAACTGCCCGTGGGTGTGCGGGGGTTGCTGCTGGCGGGGATTTTCGCTACGACGATGGGTTCGCTGAGCACGGCGCTCAACGCGCTGGCGACGAGCTTCACGCGCGACTGGTATCTGCCCTACGTTGCCCCGGGGGCGGGCGAGCAGCAATCGCTGCGGGCGGTGCGCCAGGCGACGGTGGTGTTCGCCGCGCTGATGGTCGGGGTCTCGGCCGGGGTGTCGTACCTCGTGATCCAGCGGCTGGCGCACCCGGGGGCGGGCGGAGGTCTGCGGATCATCCCGATCATCCTGGGCATCTTCGGCTACACGTACGGCTCGCTGCTGGGGGTGTTCTTCGTGGGCATGTTGACGCGGGGGCGCGGCAACGACCGGGGCAACTGGGTGGCGATGGTGGCGGGTTTCGTGGTGGTCGCCGTCCTGAGCGGGCTACCGAACGACCTGCTCCGGGTGCTCGGCGGCACGCCCTACGCGCAACCGCGCTGGCTGCCGGTGGTCGAGTTCCCGTGGTGGATCATGTTCGGCACGGTCACGACGTTCCTGGTGGCGATCTGTTTCCCGACATCCGCGGTGTCCCTGGAGGCCGCGCGGGTGGAAGCAACGCCCGCCGTTGGCAACGATGCCGCCCCGGTCTGAGCAAACTGCCGAAGAAATTAGTTGAATCCCCGGGCGAGCATCGTTACAGATGCTGCTCCGCCGCGCGCCTGCAGGCGCGCGGTGTGGTCGAGGAGCCATAGCTCAATTGGTTAGAGCGCCGCCCTGTCACGGCGGAGGTTGCGGGTTCGAGCCCCGTTGGCTCCGGAACTATCTTGGGAGGACCCGGTTTCGCGGGTCCGATCATCGATCGCGTGGCAGTCCCTGGTGCGCGAGGTTGTCCACTCATGGGTTGTTCCAGCCTCCATCCCGCCGTGGTCCTCGTCAGCCTGCTCCTGATCGGCGCGGACATGGTGTCACGGTCCTGCTTTTGAAGGCACGGCACCGGTACGGCGCAGGTTGCCATCACCCGGGCCGCCGCGCCCGCCGCGAGCGGGACGGTGACAATCCGGCCCGAGCGAGGATTTTCTACATCCGGCGGGTACATAGAAGGCGTATAGCGGCTATCATGCCCGCCCTCACCCTTTTCCGCCGCAGGGAACGAACAGGGTAACCAGGCAAAGCTTTACGCGCCGGACGTTTGCCCGCGCGGAAGTTTTCGGTCTCAGGGAGCGGCCACGCGAAACATCACATCTTTTGGGCATTCATGTCGTCTAAACAAATCCTGATCACGGGCGGCGGGGGATTCGTCGGCTCGCATCTCACCGACGAACTGCTGCGCGGCGGACACAAGGTCCGCGTGCTCGACAACTTCTCGCCGCAGGTCCACGGAGACGCCGGCCACGCACCCTACCTCGCGCCCGAGGCGGAGGTCCTGGCCGGAGACGTGCGCGACCCCAAGACCGTGCGCCTGGCGCTGGAGGGCGTGGAGGCCGTGTACCACTTCGCCGCGGCGGTCGGCGTCGGTCAGAGCATGTACGAGATCGCCAGCTACACCAACGTCAACGCCGACGGCACGGCCGTGCTGCTCGAAGCCCTCGCGCAGCACCCGCTGGAACGGCTCGTGGTGGCGTCGAGCATGAGCATCTACGGCGAGGGGATGTACCGCCGCGCCGACGGCACGCTCGTCGAGGCGCACGAGCGCCCGCTCAGCCAGATCCGCGCGCACGACTGGAACCTGCGCGACGCCGACGGCGCGCCGCTGACCCCCGTGCCGACCCCCGAGGCCAAGCGGCCCGACCTGCCCTCGGTCTACGCGCTCTCCAAATACTACCAGGAGCGGCTTTGCCTGACGGTGGGCCGCGCGTACGGCATCCCGACCGTGGCGCTGCGCTTCTTCAACATTTACGGCACACGCCAGGCGCTCTCCAATCCGTACACCGGGGTGCTGGCGATCTTCGCCTCACGCTTTCTCAACGGCAACCGGCCGCTGGTCAACGAGGACGGACGGCAGCGGCGCGACTTTGTCAGCGTTCACGACATCACGCAGGCGTGCCGCCTGGAGCTGGAGGTGCCCGGGGCGGTGGGAGGAGTGTTCAACGTCGGCAGCGGACATGACCTGTCCATTCTGGAGGTCGCCGAGCGCATGGCGCGCTCGCTGGGCAAGACGCACATCGAGCCCGAGGTGCTCGGCAAGGGCCGCGTGGGCGACATCCGCAACTGCTACGCGGACATCTCGCTCGCACGCGAAGTGCTCGGCTACGAGCCGCGCGTCTCGTTCGAGGACGGGATGGAGGAACTCGCCGCGTGGCTGGAAGGCCAGCGGCCGGTGGACCGCGCCGCCGAGGCCGTCCAGGAGTTGCGCACCCGGGGGTTGACCGTATGAGTTTCGACGGACCCACGCCCGCCTCGTTCAAGCCGGGCCGCCCGACGCTCATCACCGGCGGGGCCGGTTTTGTGGGCTGCAACCTGGCGCACCGGCTCCTGGCGGCGGGCCAGCCGGTCGTCTTGTTCGACAATCTGTCGCGCCCTGGGGTGGAGGAGAATGCCGCGTGGCTGCGCGACACCCACGGCGGCCTCGTGCGCTTGGTGGAAGGGGACGTGCGCGACGCCGAAGCCGTGGCCAACGCGGTGGCCGGGGCTGCCATGGTCTACCATCTCGCGGCGCAGGTGGCCGTGACCAGTTCGCTCGCCTCCCCGCGCCACGACTTCGAGGTCAACGCCCTGGGGGCGCTCAACTTGCTGGAAGCCCTCCGCGCGCTGGACAACCCGCCGCCCGTCGTCTTCACTTCGACCAACAAGGTGTACGGCAGCCTGGACGACCTCGATTTCCGCCTGCGCGGCGACCGCTACGAACCCGTGGCCGACGCCATCCGCGAGCGCGGCATCGGCGAGCACCAGCGACTGGATTTTTACAGCCCTTACGGCTGCTCGAAGGGCGCGGCGGACCAGTATTTCCTGGACCACGCGCGCACCTTCGGGTTGCAGGCGGTGGTGTTCCGCATGAGCTGCATCTACGGGCCGCACCAGTTCGGCACCGAGGACCAGGGCTGGGTGGCGCACTTCCTCCTCCAGTCGATGCGTGATCGGCCGATCACCCTTTACGGCGACGGCAAGCAGGTGCGCGACGTGCTCTTCGTGGACGATCTGGTGGACGCCTTCCTGCTCGCCGCCCGCCACGTTCCGGCCCTCTCGGGTCAGGCGTTCAACATCGGCGGCGGCCCGGGCAACACGACCAGCCTGCTGGAGCTGCTCGCGTTCATCGAGGAAACCCACGGAGCCCGTCCGCACGCCGAGTGGAACGACTGGCGGCCGGGCGACCAGCGGTACTACGTGAGCGATTTCTCGCGCTTCACCGCCGCGACGGGCTGGCAGCCGAAGGTTTCCATGGCCGACGGCCTGGCACGGCTCTCGTGCTGGCTGCACGAATGGCGCGCCGTCCGGGCGTTGCGGCAGGCCGTCGCCGCCGCCTGATCCTTCCGCCCGATGGAAACCTCAAAGCTGGCTCCAGCCACAATGCTCGCGGCGACCGTTGCCGCGCCGGGCCGCTTGGAAATGCGGACCGTGCCCGTACCGCACCCGGGGCCGGGCCAGTTGCTCGTGCGCCTGGAAGGCTGCGGGGTGTGTGCCTCGAACCTGCCGCCCTGGGAAGGCCAGCCGTGGTTCCAGTATCCCATGGCTCCCGGCGTGCTGGGGCACGAGGGCTGGGGCAACGTGGCCGCGCTGGGCGAGGGCGTGACGGGGTTCGCGCCCGGTGACCGGGTGGCGATGATCTCCGGGCACGCCTACGCCGCCTACGACGTGGCCGACGCGGACGCCAGCGTGCGCCTGCCTGCCGGGCTCGACGCCGAATCTTTCCCGGCGGAACCGCTCGGCTGCGCGGTGAACATCTTCCGGCGCAGCGGCATTGGCCGGGGCGACATGGTGGCCATCGTCGGGATCGGGTTCCTGGGGGCGCTGCTGATCCAGCAGGCGCGTGCGGCGGGGGCCCGGGTGATCGCCGTGGCGCGCCGCGAGTTCGCGCGGGACGTGGCGCGCCGGATGGGCGCGGACCACGTCGTCTCCATGGACGACCATTGTCGGATCATTGAGGAAGTGAAAGGCTTGACCGAAGGGCGCTTCTGCGACGTGGTCATCGAAGCCACCGGCAAGCAGTGGCCGCTGGACCTCTCCGCCGAATTGACCCGGGAGCGGGGGAGGCTCGTGGTGGCCGGGTATCATCAGGACGGTCCGCGTCAGGTCAACATGCAGCTCTGGAACTGGCGCGGGCTGGATGTCATCAACGCCCACGAGCGCGACCCGCAAGTATATTTAGAGGGAATGCGCGAGGCCGTGCGCGCCATCGAGAGCGGCGCGCTCACGCCCACGCCGCTCTACACCCACCGCTTTCCGCTCGAACGGCTGGACGAGGCCCTGCGCCTGACCGCCGAGCGGCCCGATGGCTTCCTGAAGGCGCTCATCGTCGTATGAATCCTCCGCCGCCCATGCCCCAGCGCATCCTGATGACCGCCGACGCCGTTGGCGGCGTCTGGACGTACGCGCTCGACCTGGCGCGCTCGCTGGGCGCGCACGGGGTGGAGGTCGTCCTGGCCGTGATGGGACCTCCGCCGAGCCCCGCGCAGCGCGACGCCGCCGCGCGCCTGGAAAACGTGTCGCTCCACCACGCGCCGTTTGCCCTGGAATGGATGGACGATCCCTGGACGGAAGTGGACCGCGCAGGCGGCTGGCTGCTGGATCTGGCCGACCGTTTCCGGCCTGAATTGATCCATCTCAACGGCTATGCGCACGCTGCTCTGCCGTGGGAAGCGCCGGTGGTTATCGTGGCGCATTCCTGCGTGCTCTCGTGGTGGTCGGCAGTCAAGGGTACACCCGCGCCGATGGCTTACGACCCCTACCGCCGCCGCGTGGCCGCCGGACTCGCCGCCGCCGATCTGGTGGTCGCCCCCACGGGAGCGATGCTTGCCGCCCTGGCGCGGGAGTATGGACCGGTGCGCGCCGGGCGGGTGGTCCCGAACGCGGCCGATCCGCAGCGGTTCGCGCCGGGCCGCAAGCGCCGGAAAATCTTCGCCGCCGGACGCGCCTGGGACGAGGCCAAGAACCTCGCCACGCTCGACGCCGCCGCGCTGGGGGTGCGCTGGCCAGTGTTCCTGGCGGGCGAATGCGCGCATCCCGGCGGCGGGTCGGTCCGGTTCGAGCACACGATCTGCCTCGGCAAGCTGGAGCCCGTATCCGTGCGAGCGCATCTCTCCGAAAGCCTGATTTACGCGCTGCCCGCCCGCTACGAGCCGTTCGGCCTGTCGGCGCTGGAGGCAGGCCTGAGCGGTTGCGCGCTGATGCTGGGGGACATTCCCAGTCTGCGCGAGGTGTGGGACGAGGACGCCGAGTTCGTCGCGCCAGACGATGTCCACGGACTCGCGCACGCGCTCAACGCGCTCATCGACGACGCGCCGCGCCGCCGGGCGCTGGGCCTGCGTGCCCGGACGCGTGCGCGGCAGTTCTCCCAGGCGCGCACGACCGACGGTTATCTCGACGCCTACCGCGCCTGCGCGCGGCCCGTGTCCATGGAGGTCGCCGCATGAAGATCGCGCTGTTCTACCATTCGCTGGTTTCGGATTGGAACCACGGCAACGCTCACTTCCTGCGTGGCGTGGCGGCGGCGCTCATCCAGGACGGACACGCCGTGACCGTGTACGAACCCGTCGGGGCCTGGAGCGTGGAAAATCTGGTGGCCGAGCAGGGCAGGGGACCCCTCGCGGAGTTCCGCGCGCGTTATCCGCTGCTGACTTCGCAGGAGTACGATCCGGTCACGCTTGACCTCGACCAAGCCCTCGGCGGGGTCGATCTGGTGGTCGTCCACGAGTGGAACAATCCCGCGTTCGTGGCGCGCGTCGGTCAGCACCGCGCCCGCGCGGACGGCTACCGCCTCCTGTTCCACGACACCCACCACCGTGCCGTCACCGCGCCCGAGCAGATGCGCGCCTACGACCTCAGCCGGTACGACGGCGTGCTGGCCTACGGCAATGTCCTGCGCGACCTGTACCTCCAACGCGGCTGGACGCAACGCGCCTGGACTTGGCACGAGGCCGCCGACACGAGCGTCTTCTATCCCCGGACCTCGCAGGAGAAAGAAGGCGACCTCGTCTGGATCGGCAACTGGGGCGACGAGGAGCGCAGCGCCGAGTTGCGCGAGTTCCTGGTGGACCCGGTTGCTGTCCTGGGGCTGCGGGCGACGATCCACGGCGTGCGCTATCCCGAAGGAACGCTGGCGTTGCTCCGCACGGCGGGTATCCGCCACGGCGGCTGGGTAGCCAACTACCACGCGCCGGAGATATTTGCCCGCTATCGGGTGACAGTCCACGTCCCGCGCCGCCCATACGTCGAGGCGCTGCCAGGCATCCCGACCATCCGGCCCTTCGAGGCGCTGGCGTGCGGCATCCCGCTGGTCAGCTCGCCCTGGGACGACGTGGAGGGGCTGTTCACACCGGGCCGGGATTTCCTCCTCGCGCGCAACGGCCAGGAGATGGGCCGGCACCTGCGCGCGCTCCTGGCGGACAAGCAGATGGCGCGCGAACTGGCCGAACACGGCCTCGCTACGATCCGCGCCCGCCACACTTGCGCGCACCGCGTGGCGGAACTGCTCGCCATCCACGCCCAACTTTAATCCCGAGTGAACATCGCCTTCTTCGCTTCCAGCCTGCTTTCCGCCTATTGGAACGGCGCGGCCACCTATTACCGGGGCATCATCCGCGCGCTTCACGAGCAAGGGCACCGCATCACCTTCTACGAGCCCGTCGCTTACGACCGCCCGCTGCACCGGGACATCGAGCCGCCGGCGTGGTGCGAGGTCGTCGTGTACGAGGGCACCGAGGACGCCGCCCGGCGGCACGTCGAGCGGGCGCGCGGCGCGGACATGATCGTCAAGGCCAGCGGCGTTGGCGTGTTCGACGACCTGCTCGAAGCGGCCGTGCTCGAACTCAAGACGCCGGGCAACCTCGTGGTCTTCTGGGACGTGGACGCGCCCGTGACGCTGGACCGGATGGAGAACGATCCCGCCGACCCGTTCCGCGCCTGCGTGCCGCGTTACGACTTCATCCTGACCTACGGCGGTGGACAGCCGGTCGTGCGCGCTTACGAATCCTTCGGTGCAAAGGCGTGTTTTCCAATCTACAACGCGCTGGACCCCGCCACGCACTTTCCCGTGCCGCCGGACCCCCGCTTTGAAGCCGGCCTCGGGTTGCTGGCGAACCGGATGCCGGACCGTGAGGCGCGCGTGGAAGAGTTCTTCCTGCGGGCAGCCGCCATGCAAGGCAAGACGAAGTTCCTCCTCGGCGGCAGCGGTTGGGGCGACAAGTCTGTTCCCGAGAACGTGCGTTATCTCGGCCACGTTTACACGGCCGATCACAACGCATTCAACTGCACACCGCTGGCGGTGCTCAACATCTGCCGCGCGAGCATGGCGCGCTACGGATTTTCGCCTCCCACGCGCGTCTTCGAGGCGGCGGGCGCGGCAGCCTGTCTCATCACGGATGCTTGGGAAGGGATCGAGCAATTCTTCGAGCCTGAAACGGAAATCCTCGTGGCTCACAACGGCAACGACGTGGCCAGACACACCGGCGACCTGACCCCGGAACGCGCCCGCGCCATCGGGCAAGCGGCCTACCGCCGGGTCCAGGCCGACCACACCTACGCGCAACGCGCCCGGCAGGTGGAGGAAGTCTTGGAGGGAGCGTTCGCGCGATGAAGCTGGTCTTCCTGGGACTGTCGATCACGTCCTCGTGGGGCAACGGCCACGCGACGACCTACCGCGGCCTGGTGCGCGAACTGACCCGGCGCGGCCACGACGTGCTCTTCCTGGAACGCGACCAGCCCTGGTACGCCGACCACCGCGACCTTCCCCGCCCTCCCTACGGCGCAACGTACCTCTACGGCAGCCTGGACGAGTTGCGGGATCGCTTCGGGAGCGAGGTGCGTGCGGCGGACGGTGTGATCGTCGGCTCCTACGTGCCCGAGGGCATCGCCGTGGGCGAGTGGGTCACGCGCCACGCGGGCGGCCACACGGCGTTCTACGACATCGATACGCCCGTCACGCTGGCGCGGCTCGCGGCGGGTGGCTGCGACTACCTTTCGGTGGAACTTATCCCGCGGTACGGCATGTACCTTTCGTTCACGGGCGGCCTGACTCTGGCGCGGCTGGAGGAGGAACACGGCTCGCCCGAGGCGCTGCCGCTCTACTGCTCGGTGGACCCCGAAACGTATTACCCCTCGCTGGACGCCCCGGAACGCTGGGTGCTGGGCTACCTAGGCACGTACAGCGACGACCGCCAGCCCGCGCTGGAGCGCCTCCTGCTCGAACCGGCCGCAAACCTGCCGGAGTCGCGCTTCGCGGTGGCCGGGCCGCAGTACCCGGCAACCGTTCGCTGGCCCGGCAACGTCGAGCGCATCGAACATCTCGCCCCCCCCGGGCACCGCGAGTTCTACTGCGCGCAACGTTTCACGCTCAACGTCACCCGCGCCGACATGGCGCGCGCGGGTTGGTCGCCCAGCGTGCGCCTGTTCGAGGCGGCGGCGTGCGGGACACCGATCATCAGCGACCCGTGGGAGGGCATGGAAGAGTTCCTGAGGCCCGGCGAGGAAATTCTCGTCGCGCATTCCGTCCAGGATACGCTCGATATCCTGCGCGAACTCGACGCCGACGACGCGCGCGAGGTCGGCCGCCGCGCCCGCGAGCGCGTGCTCGCCGCGCACACCGCCGCGCACCGCGCCGCGGAACTGGAAAGCTATTTCACCGGCTGCTCGGCCGCTTTCGACGCCGGGCACCTGGAAAAATCGACAACCTTATGAACAGCAGCCACAAAAAAATTCGGGTGGCCCTCGCCGGCGTCGGCAACTGCGCCTCCTCGCTGGTCCAGGGAATCCGGTTCTACCGGGACGCCTCGCCGGACACCTTCGTGCCGGGGCTCATGCACGTTGAACTGGGCGGCTACCATGTCCGTGACATCGAGTTCTCCGCCGCCTTCGACGTGAACGTGCTGAAGGTCGGCCGCGACCTGGGAGAAGCGATTGCGGCGGCGCCGAACAACACGGTGCGTTTCGCGGAGGTGCCCGCGCTCGGTGTCCTCGTGCAGCGCGGCCCGACGCTGGACGGAGTCGGCAAGTATCTCCGCGACGTGGTCGCCGAATCGCCCGCGCCCGCCGAGGACGTGGCCGCAACCCTGCGGCGCACGGGCACGGACGTGCTTGTCAACTACCTGCCGGTGGGCTCCGAGCAGGCCACGCGCTGGTACGCCGAACAGGCGCTCGCGGCGGGTTGCGCGTTCGTGAACTGCATCCCGGTGTTCATCGCGTCGTCGGAGGACTGGCGGCGACGGTTCGAGGCGCGCGGGCTGCCCATCGTCGGCGACGACATCAAGAGCCAGGTCGGCGCGACCATCGTCCACCGCGTGCTCACCAACCTCTTCCGCGAACGCGGCGTGCGGTTGGACCGCACCTACCAGCTCAACTTCGGCGGCAACACGGACTTCATGAACATGCTGGAGCGCGAGCGGCTGGAGTCCAAGAAAATCTCCAAAACGCAGGCGGTCACGAGCCAACTCGGCCAGCCCATGCTGGCCGAGAACGTCCACGTCGGTCCGTCCGACTACGTGCCGTGGCTGACGGACCGCAAGTGGTGCCACATCCGCATGGAAGGCACGACGTTCGGCAACGTGCCGATCCAGTGCGAGGTCAAGCTGGAGGTGTGGGACTCGCCCAACTCCGCCGGGGTCGTCATCGACGCCGTGCGTTGCGCCAAGCTCGCGCTCGACCGTGGCATCGGTGGCGCGCTGCTCGGCCCGTCGAGCTATTTCATGAAATCGCCCCCGCAGCAGTGGACCGATGACGAGGCCCACCGGCAGACGGAAGCCTTCATCGCCGGAGCGGGCGAGACCGTGGAGGAAGGCGCGACGGAACCCGACGCCAACCTGGTATGAGCGAGCCACCTGCCGCCACCTTCGATCCGGAGACCGTCCGCGTGAAGGCGGCCAGCCTCGGCGACTGGTTCCACAACCTGAACCTGCGCGGGGTGTGGACCGCGCCCGACCATTTCCTGGGGGATTACCCGGCGGTAAAGTGGCAGCACATCGCCGAGGCGCTGCCGGCGGACCTCACCGGCAAGACCGTGCTCGACATCGGCTGCAACGGCGGCTTCTACTCCATCGAGATGAAGCGGCGCGGCGCGGCGCGCGTGCTGGGCGTGGACTCCGACGAACGTTACCTCGCGCAGGCGCGCTTCGCCGCCGAGACGCTGGGGCTGGACATCGAATTCCGGCAAATGTCCGTCTACGACGTGGCCAGCCTGGGCGAACGGTTCGACGTGGTGATCTTCATGGGCGTGTTCTACCACTTGCGGCACCCGCTCCTGGCCCTCGACCTGATCCGCCAGCACGTGGCCCGGGACCTCCTGCTTTTCCAATCCCTCCAGCGCGGCAGCGACGAGGTCGGCCACGTCGCGGAGGATTACCCCTTTGCGGAACGCGAGGTTTTCGAGGACCCGACCTATCCGCGGATGTATTTCGTGGAGCGCCGCTACAGCCACGATCCGACGAACTGGTGGATTCCCAACCGGTCCTGCGTGGAGGCGCTGCTGCGCAGCGCGGGATTCAACATCCTCACCCAAGCCGAGGACGAAACCTACCTTTGCCAAGTCAACCCGGAAAGGGGGCACCCGCTATGATCGATTCTGTCATGTTCTGGAACGAACCGAACAACAAGTCGCACTGGGATTTCGAGGTCGATCCCGAGTGGGAAAAATTCGCCGCGATGGTCACGCTGGCGGCGGACTCGGTCAAGGCGGCCAACCCCTCGCTGCTGCGCGTGCTGGGCGGCATGTCGCCCATCGACCCGCAGTTCGTGCGGCGCATGGAGCGGTTCGGTGTGTTGGACCACCTGGACGTGGTGGCCGTCCACGGCTTCCCGTTGGACTGGAACCACTGGCAGATCCACGACTGGCCGGAGATGCTGCGGACGATCCAGGAAGTGACGACGCTGCCCCTGTGGGTCACTGAAGTCGGCGTGTCCACCTTCGGCGCGGAGGAGGTGCAGGAGTTCGGCCTGCGCCGCACGGCGGAGCTGCTGCGCGGCCGGGTCGGGCGGGCGTTCTGGTATTCGCTCTACGACCTGCCGCGCGCGTGGCCCGCGACCACCCGCCACCGCGAGGCGGAGGGCTCCTCCTACTACCGCCATTTCTACATGGGCCTGCTGCGCGAGGACGGCACGCCCAAGCTCGCGCTCAGGCACTTCCAAGAGTTTACCCCCGAACTGGGCATCTGCCAGTGGTTCCACTTCGAGGATCACCGGCTCGACAACGCCGTGGCCTGGCTGCGGCGGTTGGGCGTCCGGCATCTCCGCACAGGCCTGAGCTGGGCGGACAGCTTCCGCCCCAATGCCGAGGCCTGGTTCGATCGGCAGATGGAGGCGCTGGCCGAGTTCGACGTGACGGTGACGTACTGCTTCACGCCCGAGCACCGCGGAATCATGCCGCACCACACGAGCGCCCCGCAGGTTCTGGAGGAATACGCCGAGTTCTGCGCGCGCATGACGAGCCGCTACGCCCCGCGCGCGCCCAGCCACGATGCGGTCAACGCGCCGGAGTTTTCCCCGAGTCTCGCGGACGCTTATCCGTGAGATCGGGCGCGGCCCGGCGGGCCAGGTCGCGCAACGCCGCGTCCACGCGCGCGGCGACCGGCTCCCAGTCGCCCGCGTGGTCCTGCCGGAGCAGCCGCATCGTGGGATACCACGGGCTGTCCTCGCGCCCCGCCATCCACCGCCAATCCGCCACGGCGGGAAGCAGCGTCCACACGGGCCGCCCGAGCGCCCCGGCGAGGTGGGCGGGAAAACTGTCCACCGAGAGGACAAGGTCCAGCGCGCCCATCATGCCCGCGAGCAGTTCCACGCGCGCCGAGCCGGAAACCGGTCCCAGCGCGGCGGGCCACTCCGCGAGCGCCGCGCCGCCCTGGAGCGCATGCAGCGTCACGCCGGGGATACGTGCCAGCGGGGCCAGCAGGGAGAGGGGTACGGAGCGCGTCGGGTCCCAGTCCCCCGAACGCCACACGAGCCCAACGTGCAACCCTGCGTCGGGTCGCCGCTGGATCGGGGCCGGCGCGTGAAGGTACGGCACCGCGTTGGGCAGCGTGTCCAGCGTCGAGCGGAACAGGTGCGGCAGCTCCATGATCTCCACGTCCACGTCGAACGCGGCCTCCGGTCGGCCGTCGTGGAGCGGCAGCAGGCGATCCACGCCCGGCACGCCCGCAAGGAGCGGGAGCAGGGCGGGTTGCGCCCAGACGATGACCTCGGCCGCGCGGCGGCGGAGCCATGGCGCGTAGCGGATGAACTGCACCGTGTCGCCCAGCCCATGGTAGCAGCGCACAAGCACGCGCCTGCCGTCGGGCGGCGTGCCGTCCCAGACGTGTTGCAGGTGGCGTGGCTGGTCCCAGCAGGAAACCCCGGAGCGTGCGCGCAAGCCGGCGTCGCTCAATTCCCAGGCCGCGGCGAAGTCGCCTTGCCGCATGTGGTGCATCCAGCGGTCCATCGCCCCGCACAGTGCCGGTGCGGAGCGGGAAAAGTCAAAAGACTTTGACGCGGAAAATGGGATGGTTCACGGCAGCGAATCTGCCGCTACCAAGGGAGTGTTTCGCCCGGCGCGTGGGCTGGCGTAGGTTCTCCCCTATGTTGATCTCCTCCCTTTCCAAATTCCTCCTGCCCCGGGTGCTGACGGGTAGCGTGTTCTGCGCGTTGGTTGCCGGGTTCGGCGGGCGTCGATCTCGGCCCAGAGTGCCGCCAGCGTGCCGGTGCAGCAGATGCAGTTGACGGCCAACGCCCCGGCGCGAAGTTCGCCTGCCTGCTTGACCCGTGGAAGAAGTCCCCCGACGATCAAGATGAGCAGCCTGAACGGCTTGGTGACGCTCACCGTGCAATCCGGCACCTCCACCGACATCTGGACGTGGCAGGACCCCAGGGACGCCACGACGCCCTCGGAAATCCACGGGAAACGCGGCGGGCTGCCGCTGGTCGCGCTGGCCGCCATCGACAAGGCACCGACGCGATAGCGCGCCGTGCCTGCCGCTCCGCGGCATCACTTCGTGGTCATCTTCCGCACGCCGTCCCACCCGGCGGTGGGTGCGTCGGCGAGCAGCGTCCGGCAGCGCTCCAGGTACAGGGCGGCCAGTTGATCGGTCGGCTCGGCCTTGAGGCAATCCTCCAGGATGCGCGCCGCGGCGGCGAATTCCCGTTTCCGGTAGAGCAGGATGGCGTCTTCGTAGTCCGCAAACAAATATTCCTGAGCCTCCGAAGGCACGGCGGTCAGCGGCCCGATGACCGCCATCACCTCCGAGGGCCTCGTTTTGCCCTTCACCCGCACGAGGTCCACCGTCCGCAGGCGGAACGCATCGCTGACCAGCCGCGCCACGCTCTCGCCGACCAGCAGGTCCAGGCCGTAGTCTTTGGTCAGCCCTTCCAGGCGCGAGGCCAGGTTGACGGCGTCGCCCATGACGGTGATTTCCATCTTGCTCTTTTCGCTGCCCAGGCCGCCGACGATCACCTCGCCGTGGTTGAGTCCGATGCCGATATCGATGCGCAGCTTGCCCACGGCGGCCCACCGAACGTTGAGCGCGGCGAGGCGCTCGCGCATCTCCAGCGCGGCGGCGACCGCGGCGCGGGCGTCGGCGTCCGGGCCTTCCGTGTGCATGGAGCCCCAGACGGCCATGACGGAGTCGCCGATGAACTTGTCCAGTGTGCCGCGGTGCTTGAACACCACGTCCACCATCTCGGCGAGGTATTCGTTGAGTTGCGCGATGAACACCGCCGGGTCGCCTGCCGCCTCGGAAAGCGTCGTGAAGCCGCGCACGTCGGAGAACAACACCGTCACCGTCCGGCGCTGGCCGCGCACGATCTGCGCGTAACTCTCGCGGTCTTCGAGCAGCTCGCGCACGATGTCCTTGGACACCAGCCGGTCCAACACGCCCCGCACGCGCGCTTTTTCTGCGCGTTCGATGACGTATTCTCCAACCAGCCCGCCAAACCCTCCCGTGTACAAGGTCAGCAACGGCGTGAACGCGGTCAGTTGCCAACCCAGCCGGTTATAGGCCTGCAACGTCGCAACCACGTAACCGCCCCCCGCCAGCAGGAGGATGCCCGCGCGGGGCAACGGGGGCCGCACCTTGACTCCAACCACCCAGGCGATCAATCCGGCAGCGAGGATGAGCAGAAGGTCCTCCGCCGGTGAGGTCACGCGCAGGTAGTCGCGGTTGAGCGCGGCGGCCAAGGCATGGACGTGGACTTCCGGCCCGGGGATGGAGCCGAGCGGCGTGGCATGGAAATCATGCAGGATGCTGGCCGTCGGTCCGATGACCACGATCTTGTCCTTGAAGTCGGCTCCGTCGTGATAGTTGCTTTTCCAGTAAGGCTCGAGAAAAATCTCGTACACCGGACGGGCCGTGAACCGGCGGGAAAAACGGAAAGGATAGAGTTGGTCCACGCTGTTCGCGGGGATCAGGTCCGCGTGCCCGCTCTTTTCCAACGCGCAATCCACCAACGAATCGTAAACGGCGCTGGAAGCCACGCGCTTCAAATCGCCGGCGCTGCGGTGGAAAGAGAGGGCGAACACTTCGCCCGAACGTCCGGGCACGTACTCCACGTAACCCACCCGGTCATCGATGGGGATGAGCGTGGGGGCGAGCAGCACCGATGCATTGCCCAGCAGGTTGATGTTCGCGCCGATGACCACCTTGTCCCGGTTGCGGTCCAGGGCGGCGCGGAACTGCTCGTCGTCGGGGCTCGGACCGGCGAAGACGACGTCAAAGACCACGGTTTTCGCTCCGGCTCGTATCAATCGTTCGAGGATGGCCGTCTGGACCGAGCGTGGCCAGGGCCAGTGGGCCTGCGTGCCTGCGATTGCCCTGAGCACGAGGGAGGCCTCGATGTCCTCGGGCCAAGCGCCTTCCAGGGTCAGGGAGGTTTGATCGTAGCCCAGCAAGACGAGGTCTGTGCGCGGAGCCGAGCGACGGCCTTCTTGGACCAGGAGGTTGCGAAAGGCGGTTTCTCCTTTGAGCAGAGGCGTCGCGCTGCCGCGGCGGGATTCCAGGGAGTACGCGAGGGCGAGAACCACGGTGACGCCTAACGCCGCCAGCCCCAGGCCGGCCGGACGGTGCAACCGGCGCAGGAAGCGGATAACAGGGGCGAGCATGGCGTTGGGGGTCCTGTTGTGTTAACCGCCGCGCGAGCCGCCGCCAAGCCGAAAATCCTGCGGGGGCAGACTTTAGGCTTGACGCCTCCCGGCCCTAACATCCTAGGATGGTGCGCCTTGTCTTACCGGAGCCTCCTCGTTCTCTTTCTGTCCGCGTGTGCTGCCCTTGCCCGGCCGGTGCGCGCGCAGCAGTTCACCGCCCAGACCGCGGCGGGCCAGATCGAACGCGCCCGGCTGCCCAACCCCACGCTGCCGCTCGCCCCGGGCACGCTCTCCCTCGGCGAACCCGCCGACGCGGGCAACACCGAGGCTCCGCTGTCCCCGTCGACCAGCGGCGACCCCGACCTCGGCGTCCAGTCCCTGCTGCGCGCCCCCGTGCGTCCGCAGCCCTGGACCGTGTTCGCCGACGGCGGCGCGGTGTTCACCACCAACGTCGCGCTGACCTCCCGCCACGAGCAGAGCGACGTGTTCGGCGTCGGGGAGGGTGGCGTGTCCTATGAGTTCAAGCTCACGCCGGAGCTGAGCGTGTCGGCCGTGGTGCGCCAGCAGTATTTCGCCTACAACCGATTCAGCCAGCTCGATTTCGGCGCGCTCAACGTCGGGGTGGGGGCGTCGTACACGGTCCACCGGCTGAGCGACATCGTCGTCAGCGCGCAACTCGGCTTCACCCGGCTGACGCACAACGGAATCACCGACAACGAGTTTTTCCGCGACGGCAGCCTCGGGCTGGGGGCGGAAAAGCTCTTCACCATCGGCCGGGCGCAACTCATCAGCGTCGGCGGCGACCTCAACCTCAACGTCGCCTTCCCCCACGTCGCGGAGCGCGAGGAGTTCGGCGTGTCGGCGGGTTACATCGTCCAGTTCACCCGGCATCTTTCCGCGCAACTGGGCACCCGCACGGCCTATTACCTCTACGCTGACAGCGGGCGGCAGGACTTCAACTACTCCGGCAGCGCGGGCGTCACCTACGCCTTCGCGCCGTGGTGCAGCCTCGGCGCGTCGATCTCCGGCACGGTGGATCGCTCCAGCCGTGCGGTGTTCGACTACAACGTGTTCAACACGGGTGCCACGGTGTTTTTCCGGCTCAAGTTCTAACCTCGTTTCCCCACGAAACCCGTCATGCCTCGTTCCTCCTTGCTCGCTCGTCCATGGACCGTCCTCGCGTGCGCGGCGGTGGCCTGGTGCATGGGTGTGGGGACGCTCCGCGCCGAGGGGCTCAAGCGGGCGCAGGTCACGCGCGTGTTCAACGACGTGAAACTGCTGCCCGAGGACCAGCCGCCCCGCCCGGCGTCGGTCGCGGATGTCGTCAGCGGCAAGGCCGCCGTCCAGACCGGCACGGCCTCGCGGACGGAACTGACGTTCACCGACGCCACCCTGACCCGGCTCGGGGCCAACTCGTACTTCTCCTTCGTCAACGGCACGCGCGACATGAACCTGGGCAACGGCACGATGCTGCTCCAGGTGCCCAAGGGCGCGGGCGGGGCGGAAATCCATACGGCGGCCGTGACCGCCGCCATCACGGGCACGACGCTGATGGTGGAGTACAACCCGAAGAAGTATTCCAAGATTATCGTGCTCGAAGGCACCGTGCGGGTCTTCATCACGGGGCGGTTGGGGGAGAGCATCCTGGTCCACGCGGGCCAGATGGTCATCGTCCCGCCCGGGGCCAAGTCGCTGCCCGAGCCGGTCAGCGTGGATTTGAAGGTGCTCTATGCCACGAGCGGGCTCATCAACGACTTCGGCTCGCTGGCGTCGAACAAGCTGATCGACCGCGAGATCACGCACCAGAAACGCGACATCGATGGTGGCCGGCTGACGAACACCAACCTGTTCATCGTCGGCTTGGGCACGGAAGTGCAGCAAGGCCATCTGACGTACGTCACGGGCAGCGAGCAGCAGATCGTCGCCCGCCAGGGAACCCGGGAGCCCGTCCTG
>CALMAQ010000040.1 GCA_937859745.1 uncultured Verrucomicrobiota bacterium
GCGCGGGCGGCCTGGTCGATCCGCGCGCGGTAGGCGTCGGCTGGAGAGGTGGGTGCGGGCAAGGCGGGAAGCGGGATATTTTCCGCAGACTACGCCGATTTGCGCGGATGGCGAAGCGGACGTTTTGCCGAGCCGCCGCGCCGCGGCTCGTCGCCAGGCAGGGTGGGTCTCTGGCCCGGCCGACGTGATGCCTGGAAGGAACAGGCCGGCGGCGGATGGTCAACCCGCCACGGGCAATCCACCAGAACTCGCTTCCTGCGCCGCCGTCATGCCCGTGCGGGACGTGGCGGCGGCAGCCGCGCACCACCACGACAAGCCACATCAGCGAGGCCTGACCCAGCAACGGGACGATCACCCCGAGGTTTGTTCCGGGGGTGGTGAGGATCATCAGCGCAGCCGCCGTCCGGCGGCCGACTCGGCGATGAGCCGCGCCAGCCTTTTCCGGCGCGTCTGCCCGCGCTTCGCGCCCGTCACCCAGCGGCACATCAGCTTGCGGTACCACGGGGCCTGCGCCTCGAAGAAGCACCACGCTTGCGCCTCCGCACGGAAGGCACCGGCGTAGGGTTCGGCGAATTCCGAGGGGAGATTGCGCTGCTCGTAGGAGTAGATTTTCGAGCGAGCCTCCGTGCGGGCCGCGAACGCCGCCAGCCCGGCGGGCTGCATCCGGCCCTCGGCGGTCAGCACCGCCACGCGCGCGATATTCACCGCGCTCCAGATGCTGCCCTTGCGCCGGGGCGTGAAGCGGATCGTGTAGCGTCGCTCGTCGAGGCGGCGGCGCACGCCGTCGATCCAGCCCACGCACAGCGCCTCGTCCACGCTCTCGGGCCAGGTGATGCTCGGCTCACCCGACCCGCGTTTGTAAAAGCCAACGAGCAATTCCGGCTCCGTGGCGTGGTGCCGCGCGAACCAGCCGCGCAGCTCTCCCGGCGAGGGGAAGAACGCCGGCTCCACCGGGCGTCCCGGTTATGGGTGAGCGGGCGCGCCCGCGCCGCCGCCCATCGCCTTCATGACCTGCATTTGCACGACGGGCATGATGTCGGCCGTCACGTCGCCCATCTTGGCCGTGGACGATTTGCCCAGGGGCGAGCTGTAGAAATCGGCCAGCGCCTTGAGTTCGTCGGCGGTCATGTGCTTGACCAGCGAATCCTTCTGCGCCTTCTGGACGACATCCAGGTCGATGCCGGTGGTGAACATCTGCATCATCTGGTCGCGCTGCGCGCCGGGGGGCACGTTGGCCATCACGTTCTTGACCATGGAGGCGAAGAGTTCCTTGGTGGGCACGGCCTGGAGGTAGCGGTCGGCCTGCGCCTGGCGGTTGGCCGGGGTGTCGGCGAGGCCCTGGGCACTGGCGGAGTGGGCGGCGAAGCCGAGCAGCAGGCCGCAGAAGAGGGAGAGAGAAGCTTTGGTCATGGGATGGGTTTTGCTGGGTGATGGATGAGGTTGACCCTATCTTATCGGCGCGGGCGGGCGTTTTGAGGGTTGCCGCCGCGGCGCGGGCGGAGATTTCGTGCGGGAAGGCGGATGCACGTCCGCCTATCCCGCCGCCAGCTTGCGCTGCAAAATCTCGCTGGTCACGACCGGGTTCGCCTGCCCCTTGGAAAGCTTCATCACCTGCCCCTTGAGGAAATTCAACGGCGCGGGGTTGCCCGCCTTGAAATCCGCCACGGGCTTGGGGTTTGCCGCGATCACCTGATCGACCAGCGCCTCCAGCGCGCCCGCGTCGCTCAACTGCTCCATCCCCTTCTCCTTGACGATGGCCGCCGCCGGTTTGCCCGTGCTGAACATCTCCGCGAACACTTCCCTGCCCTGCTTGCCGCTGATCGTCCCGGCGTCAACGAGGTTGACCAGCTCCACCAGCGCCGCGGGCGGCAGCGGGCAGTCGCCGATGCCCTTGCCCGCGCCGCTGACCGCGCTGAGCAGGTCGTTGAGCACCCAGTTGGCCACGGCCTTGGGCTTGGCGGCCGTGGCGGCGGCGGTCTCGAAGTAGGCGGACAGGTCCTGGTCGTCGGCGAGCACGGCGGCGTCGTAGGGGCTGACCCCGTAGTCCGCCACGAAGCGCGCGCGCTTGGCGGCGGGCAGTTCGGGCAGGCGCGCCTGCGCGGCGGTGAGCAGGCCGTCGGTTTTGACGGGCATCAGGTCGGGGTCGGGGAAGTAGCGGTAGTCGTGCGCGTTCTCCTTGGTGCGCATGAGGAACGTCTGGCCGGAGGGATCGTCCCAGCGGCGGGTCTCCTGCTGCAAGGGGCGGCCCGCTGCGAGTTCCGCCACCTGGCGCGTGACCTCGTAGGCCAGCGCCTTGCGCACGCCGCTGACGCTGTTCATGTTCTTGATCTCGATCTTGGCCCCGAACTCCGCCTGGCCCTCGGGCCGCACGGACACGTTGCAGTCGCACCGGAGCTGGCCCTTTTCCATGTCGGCGTCGCTCACGCCGCCGTAGAGCAGGATCTGGCGCAGGCTGGTCAGGAACGCGAACGCTTCCTCGGGCGACTCGATTTCGGGTTGGGTGACGATCTCCATCAGCGGCGTGCCGGCGCGGTTGAAGTCGATGCCGGTGCTCGTGTCGTAGTGGAAGCTCTTGGCCACGTCCTCCTCCAGGTGGATGCGGACCAGGCCGACGGTCTTGTCCGGGTGGGCGATGGTCTTCTGGGCGTCCTTGGGGTAGGCCAGATCGTGCAGCGGCACGGCCCCGCCCACGCAGATGGGCAGGTCGTACTGGCTGATCTGGTAGTTCTTGGGCATGTCCGGGTAGAAGTAGTTCTTGCGGTCGAACTTGCAGTAGGGCGCGACCTCGCAGCCGAGCATCAGGCCGGTGAGCGTGGTCAGTTCGAGGGCGTGGCCGTTCATGACGGGCAGCGCGCCGGGCAGGCCCAGGCAGGTCGGGCAGGTGTGCGTGTTGTTGGGCGCGCCGTATTCCACGGCGCAGCCGCAGAACATCTTGCTCCGGGTCTTGAGTTGCACGTGGACCTCCAGGCCGATGGTCGTCAGGTATTTCATGCGGGAAGCGTTATCATGGCGCTCCGCGCGCGAAATGCAACGCCTCCCCAAAGGATTCGGACTTCCAACAACGCAGCCTGCTTTATGGGGACCCACCAAAGCTCGTCTGGCTCCGCGCCGGCCATTGCACCCGGGAGCAATCGGTCCAACTCGTCACCAGGCACGCGCCGGACATCCGCGCGTTGGATGCGAGTCCTCCGGAATCGATTCTTGTCCTGCCGTAACAGCCAGTCGTCAGCGTCTCACCCGTTCTGCGCGCGCTGGCGCAGGGCGTGATCGACCACCACCAGCGCCGCCATCGCCTCCACCATCGGCACGGCGCGCGGGAGCACGCAGGGGTCGTGGCGGCCCCGCGCGGCGAGCGCGGTGTCCTCACCCGAAACCGTCACGGTCCGTTGCGCGCGCGTGATCGTCGCCGTCGGCTTGAACGCCACGCGGAACACCACGTCCTCGCCGTTGGAGATGCCGCCCTGCACGCCGCCGGAACGGTTGCTCGTCGTCCGCACGCGGCCCGCGCGCATCTCGAAGGGATCGTTGTGCTCGCTGCCGGTCATCCGGGCGGACGCGAAGCCGCTGCCGATCTCGAAGCCCTTCGTCGCGGGCAGGCTCAGCATCGCCCGGGCGAGGTCGGCCTCCAGGCGGTCGAACACCGGCTCACCCAGGCCCGGGGGCACGCCGCGCACGCAGCACTCGATGATCCCGCCGACCGAATCGCCGCCGGCACGCATCCGCTTGATGAGCGCGACCATCTCCTCGGCCACCTTCGGGTCGGGGCAGCGCACGATGTTCGCCTCGACTTGCTCCAGGCGCACCGCGCCGGGGTCGGGCACGGCGGCCTCCAGCGTGTGGATGCTCCGCACGTAGGCGACGATCTCCAGGCCCGGGTGCAGGGCGGCGAGCGCGCGTTTGGCCACGGCCCCGGCAGCGACGCGGCCGATGGTTTCGCGCGCGCTGGAGCGTCCCCCGCCCTGCCAGTTGCGGACGCCGTACTTGGCCTGGTAGGTGTAGTCCGCGTGGCTGGGGCGGAAGGCGGTTTCCATCTCGGTGTACGCCTCGGGCCGGGCGTCCTCGTTGGGCACGAGCACGGCGATGGGCGTACCCAGGGTCTGCCCGCCGAACACGCCCGAGAGGATGCGGCAGCGGTCGGCCTCCTTGCGTGGGGTGACGATGTCCGACTGGCCCGGGCGGCGGCGAGCGAGGTCGGCCTGGAGGTCGGCCTCGGCGAGCGGCAGGCGCGGCGGGCCGCCGTCGATGACCACACCCACGCCCCCGCCGTGGCTCTCGCCGAAGGTGCTGACGCGGAAAAGTTCCCCGAAGTGGCTCGACATGGGAAGGCGGAAGGCGGAAGGGCGGAAGGGCGGAAGGGCGGAAGGGCGGAGGGAGCAGGATGCAGGATGCAGGATGCAGGATGCAAGCAAGAGAAAGCGCGCCATTGTTTATTGCAACCGAGACCAAGCCCATCACGGTCACGGCGTTGATGATGCTGGCGGACGAGGGCCGCGTGGGACTGGACGATCCGGTGGGAAAATACCTGCCGGAGTTCACGGGCAGCAGGTCAAGGTGGCAGGGGACGCGGAGCACCGCCTGCTCCGCAAACCGGCGCATCCGCCGACGATCCGCGAGAGGCTCTCGCACCCCAGCGGCCTGCCTTTCGGCTCGCCCGTGGAACAACCCACGCGCGACGGCTTGCCGCTGGCGTCGAACATGAGCGTGGACCCGGCGGCGGGCGTGGCGACGGGGATGCTCGCGCAGATCGTCGGGACGAACGGCCTGGAACGGCCTGGACAAGGGGCTGTGGACGGCGTTGCGGGACGAGGCGGCGGCGCGGTTCGGGCGGTAGGAACGACGGGGCAGGGAAAGGGTCTTCCCGCCCGGCAAACCATCTGGTATGGTCTGAGCATGGACACGCTGCTCGAAGCCATGCTGGATTCTCCGGAGTTGCCCCAGCAAGTCGAGAAACTTACCCGCGCGCTGGTAGACGAACGGGCGCGCCGGGAACAGTTCTACGCCGACATGACCCCGGAGAAGAAGATGGAGTTTGTTAACGGCGCGGTAGTGATGCACTCGCCGGTAAAGCGGAGACACGCCGAAGCTTCAGACCGGCTTTTTCGACTGCTGTCCATTTATGTGGACCGGCACTCGTTGGGCTGGGCGTCTCACGAGAAGATTCTGGTCACCATGACTCGCAATGACTACGAGCCGGACGTGGTTTTCTTCCGCCAAGAAGTCGCCCAAGATTTAGCCGCAGACCGGATGAAGTTCCCCGCCCCCGACTTCATCGCCGAGGTGCTTTCTCCTTCCACCGAGGCCAACGACCGCCGCCTCAAGCGGCGCGACTACGCGGCCCATGGCGTCGGCGAATACTGGATCGTGGACCCGGAGGCGCGGAGCATCGAACAACTCGTCCTCCGCCACGGCGACTACGAATGCCGGGGCGTCTGGACGGGTGAGGAGCCGGTGACGAGCACCGCCGTGGCGGGATTTTCCATCCCGGCCAGCGCGGTGTTCGACGTGGCTGCCAACCTGGCGGCGTTCGCCTCGCTGGCCGCCTGAACCACGGGTTTCGCTTCCGTCAGGAGGGAAGTGAGTCCTCGGCCCTCCGCGTCCATTCGATCCCTTCCTGGTGGGCCTGCCGTTGCATCAGAGCGGTCCCGGCGGCGAACCAGTTCCCGTCGGCGTTGCCCTCCCCGGAACCTGCCGCCAGCCAGCGGTGGTACGCGGCGCAGGAAATTTCTTCGTGGCCGGGTTCCCGGAATTCTTTGGTTTGCATCAAGGCGTGTTGGTCTGGTCGGACCGGGCATTCACCGCATCCACAGAAGTTCGTAGAGCAGGATGCCCAGGCCGATCACGGCCAGGCCGATCTGCGGCAGGTCTCTCACCCCGATCTTTCGGAACCACGCCGTGTTTGCCCTCACGTCCGCGCACTGGCGGCATTGCTGGTTGAGGATCGAAAGGGCGGAACCGCAACGGGGGCAACATGCCAGAGACATACCCTCCCTGATCGCAGAACGCCGCCCAAACGCAATCGATATCGTCCACCAGAATCGATGGATGAATCGGACCAGCGTCCCTCCGAAAACCTGCTAGGCTTTGTAGGCCATCCCCTTTGATCTAGCGGGCTGCACCGCCGACGCAAACATCGCCCGCCCAACAATTTTCCCGGCGCGGCACCGCCATCGGTGTGATAGTGGAGCCAAGCACCCCGGGTCCGGAGCACACGCTCCGGCGTTGTTGCTACACACACAAGGACATCTCATGGACAGCAACTTCAGCCCCACTCCCGCCGTCACTTCGGAACCCACCCTGGCGGCCAGGTACAGAGCCGCGCACCGGAACAAGCTGATGTTGCTCACCCAACTCAAAAGCGAGCTTCCCGGCCAGGATGAGTTCTGCCGCGTCCTGTCGGTGGAAACGGTCGAACCGAGCCTCTGGGTGACGGTGAACTTCCTCGACGGCTCCCGGCGGGGACTGCGGCCCGAAAAAATCCGGCTGGCGACGGAGGACGAGGAACGGTTTTCGCGGGCCTGAGGGTGGTACCCGGTCAAGTCGCCTTCTTGGCCTCGGCCGCGGGCACGTCCTTCGCATCCACCTTCGCGCCGTCGGCCAGCGAATCGGAGGGATTGACGATGATGCGGTCCGCCTTCGTCACGCCGCCGGTGATCTCCAGCGTCGTGCCGTAGTCGTGGCCGATGGTCACGCTCTTGAGGTGGACCAACCCCTGGTCGTCCACCACGGCCACCTGTGTGCCCTGGCTGCGGAACAGCAGCGTGTTGACCGGGATCACCAGCGGAGCCTGCTTGAGCGGCAGAAGCAGGTGGACGTTGGCGAACGCGCCCGGGAAGAGCTTGCCGTCCTTGTTGTCCACCTGAATCTCGGTCTGGAGCGTGCGTGTGGACGCATCTATCGCCCCGGCGATGTGCGCCACTTTGCCCGGTATCTTCTGGCCCGCGAACTCCTCAAACACCAGGAACGCCGCCGAGCCTTCCTGCACGAACGCCGCGTAAGCCTGCGGCACGTAGACGTACACGCGCAGGATGTCCGTGCGCGCCACGCGGAAAAGCTCCTGGCCGCCGCCCGTGGCGCTGATGAGCGCGCCCACGTCCGTGTTGCGCCGCGTCACGACCCCGTCGAAGGGCGAGATGATGTTCTGGAAGCCCTGCTGCACCTTGAGGTTCTGCACGGCGGCCTCGGCGGCCTGCACGGCGGCCTTCTGGGCGTCCATGCCCGTGCGGGCCTGGTCGAACTCCTGCTGGCTGTTGACCTTCTTGGTGAGCAGGTCCTGCTGGCGGGCGAAGTTGAGGTTGGCGATTTCCAGGTTCGCCTTGCCCTGGGCCAGGGTCGCGTTGGCCTGGCGGAGTTGCGCGTCCACGTCGGGCGCTTCGATCTCGGCCATCACCTGCCCTTCCTTGACCTTCGCGCCGATGTCCGTGCTCCAGGATTTCAGGTAGCCGTTGGTGCGCGCGAAGATCGGGGCCTCGGTGTACGCCTGAAGGCTGCCCGGCAGGACGATCTCGTTCTCCGACTGACCCGAGGACGGGTGCGTCACGCTGACGTGCTGCACGGCGAGGTTCTGCGTCGTCTCGGCGAGCTGCGCGTGCGTGCCGCGGCGCTTCCAAAGCAGCGCGCCGACGATGATCAGCGCGACCAGCAGCCCCAGCCCGAGCCACTTGCCCGCC
>CALMAQ010000041.1:0-7453 GCA_937859745.1 uncultured Verrucomicrobiota bacterium
CCGGAGCGCCGCAACTCGCCGCGGCGCTCCGGACGGGCCGCCCGGTGTTCGTGGATTTCACGGCCGCGTGGTGCGTCAACTGCAAGGTGTACGAGCGCACCGTCCTCTCGACCGCTCCCGTCCAGAAGGCCCTCGGCGACCGCAACGCCGTGTTCCTCAAGGCCGACTACACGAACTACTCGCCCGACATCACGGCGCTGCTCGGACAGTTCGGCCGCGCCGCCGTGCCGCTCTACGTCCTCTACCCGGCGGGCAAGCCCGACGCGCCCGTGGTGCTGCCCGAGATCATCACCCAGGGCATCGTGCTCGACGCCTTCCGGGAGGCCGACCGCCGCGCCGCCGCCCCGGTCGCGGGCAAGCCCATCGCGGCCCGCTGAATTTTTCGCTTCCGTATTCGTCTGAACCAACCACTCCAAGCCATTCACCCATGCAATCACACCGCCTCCTCTCCACCGTGGCCGCCGCCGTCCTGCTCGCCACCGTCACCGCCCGCGCCGACCGTCCCAACATCGGGTCGCCCGCGCCCGCGTTCTCGCTGCCCGACTCCTCGGGCAAGATGGTCTCGCTCGCCGACTACAAGGGCAAGTACGTCGTGCTCGAATGGACCAACCCGGGCTGCCCCTTCGTCCAGAAACACTACAGCAGCGGCAACATGCAGAGGTTGCAGGCCGAGTTCACCCGGAAGGGCGTCGTGTGGCTGAGCGTGGATTCCTCCGCGCCCGGCGAGCAGGGCGCACTCCCGGGCGGCGAGGCCAGGAAGGCCAAGGGCGAGATGTACAAGGACGCCTCGGCGCTCCTGCTCGACCCGGAGGGCGCGGTGGGCCACCTCTACGGGGCCAAAAACACGCCCGACATGTACATCATCGACCCCGAAGGCAAGGTGGTCTACGAGGGGGCCATCGACAGCATCGCCTCCGCCGACGCGGGCGACATCGCCAAGGCGACCAACTACGTGCAGGCGAGCCTCGACGAAGCCTTGGCGGGCAAGCCCGTCGAGAAAGCGCAGACCAAGCCCTACGGGTGCAGCGTGAAGTACAAGAAGTAAGGGGCCGGCGGCTCCTTGCGCCGTGCCTGACGGGACGCGCGGGCGTTGCGGCTGGCAGGATCGCACGCGGTGGATGAGGGCGCGTTCCCGGCGGCGATTGTGCGAAGAAGTGGCCGGTTAAGGGTTCCGGGGGATAATAGGGTGTTCGGAAGTTTTGGTTGAAAACTCCGCTCCGGATGCTGGGAGATGCCACCGGAACCAAGGTTGGAAGCAGCGTTTGTTGCCACTTCAAAATAGGACAATTTTATGAAAAGGGGTCGATTTTCTACAACGTGCTGACTTTAATGATCTTGCAGAAAGTGTTATGCGACATAATGCAGGATAAGTAGAGTTAAGCGGCTACGCTTTTGCTCAATGAACCCGCTTACCAGAGTGTTCGCCTGCTGCGTGTATTGTGTGCTGCTGATGGTCTTCTCGACCCTGTTCGCCGGTCTCTGCTGCGGCCTCCAAGAAATTGCCCTCCACTGGCACGAACCGGCTCGGTGGGGTGACATCATGTTCGCGGTGTCGTTGGTGGCTTCCCTCTGCGTCGGCGCGGTCGAGTGGGACAAGCTCTGGTACCTGCTGCTTTTCTTTGGCTGTTGGGCCAGCTTTTTGCCTCCCCACCGATGGTGGGCGCATGAAGCATTTGTGCTGACGGCCCTGGCAGCGGGCGTCTGGGCCTCCTACTCTTTCCAGATGTATGAGTGGCCAGTGTTCCCGTTCCAGGCGGGCCTGGAGATTTTACCCCCGACGTTTCAGTTGGTCTCAACGAAGACCGCGTTTTCCTGCATTGATGCGCTGCTGAGTACTACCCTCTGCTTGTATCTCGTGCGACGCTGGTTCCGCGACCCGCCGCTTAACCCAACGCTCCAGGCGACGGATGCTGGCGAGGCCCTTCCTTCTTGAACGCCACGCTTGACCTCGCCAGCACCCGCACCTGAGCTTGGGTCGTTAGGCGGCGCTCGCTTGTTCCACACATGAACGCTGTGACAACCTTTGCGGCCCGAGCACATCGACCTTGGACTACCCTGTTGCCCGCCATGGTTGGATCAACCTGCGGAGTGTACGCTTTCTCCTGGTTGTTCGTGCGTTTGGTCGGTTCGTACTGGAACTTCTACGAACTCGGCTCCGCAGGCCCGGACGGGGCGGCGCTCCAGTACGTTTATGTTCCGGGTTCTCTCCTCGGGTGTTCTGCCGTCACCTTCATCATCTGGTGTCTGTGCGGATGGGGGCGGTCGGGGGCCTGGACTGCCATGCTGCTTTCCCTGGGAGCGATGTTGGTGTTGCTCAGCGGAGCGTTCGCTTGTCAGGTTTGGTTTACCACGGGCGACGCCACCGAGGCCCAGCCGGGAATTGGCGCGTTCTTGCAGGCTTTCTTCCACACCCTGTTTGTAGGGTGACCGCACCGCCTAACCCCTCACTCCAGCGGACAACCACCGGCTGGAAGCTCACCGATGTATCCCATGCTTGACAGGGCCAGTGGCTGCCGCTGAGCTTTGGTCGCTGGGCCGCCGCTCGGGTATGCAATTTCTTGCCATCGTTCTGGTTTCTATCGGCGCTGCCGTCTGCTATGGCATCGTCCACGATCAGGTCACCGCGCGCGTCTGCTTGGAGTACTTCACGGTGGCTCACCCGGCCATCTTCCCCACGCGTTCCCCCACGCTGCTGGCGCTGGGTTGGGGCATCATCGCCACTTGGTGGGTCGGGCTGCTGCTGGGCATGCCCTTGGCAGCCGTCGCACGCTGGGGCCGCCGTCGGCCCCCGCTGTCCTGGCGGGCCGTGTTGCCCTCCATCCTTCGGCTGCTCTGCGTCATGGCCTGCTGTGCTTTCGCCGCTGGCATGCTCGGCTATGTGGCTGGCCTGCACGGGATCGTCCCTTTGTCACCGTGGCTAAAGGACGAGGTGCCCCTCGGCCACCAAGCCGCCTTCGTTGCGGCGTGGTGGACGCACTTGGCCAGCTATCTCGCTGGCTTTGTCGGCGGCATCGTGGTCATCGTCCGCTCGTGGCGAGCACGCATTAACCTTCGTTCGCCCGCGGCGGCCTAACCCGCCACTCCAGCGGGCAACGGCTGGCGGGCATCCTGCGCCTACGACCCAGGCTTGAATTTGCCAGCCTTTGTCGCTGAGCTTTGGTCGTTTGACCTCACCGGCGGCGTGACTCTCGCCAGAGCCTTGCAGCACCAGCGGGCGTGCTGCCCCGAACATGCCCCGCCGTCACATTGATAGTGCCCGGCAGCATGTGCGCGTGGCGGCCTGACGAGAAAGAGATGTGCCACGGCGGGACTTCGTGGCAGGCACACTGAAGTCACCCCACCGTAACGCCGTTGGCTTCATCGCCTGATCAGGCGATGCACCATCCGGTCCGCTGAAGAGATGCCCTGATCGTTGTGTCTGTCTTTGACAAACCGCGGGTCAGGTCACTTGGCAACCTCTACCTTGAAGGTGACCGTATTGTCTCCTCCGGTATTCTTGATGGCGAACTTGTAATTCCCTTCCTTTTCCGGTGTGACTTTGACGGAACACGCCGGACCGGGCGAATTGTCTTTGCCGACTTCCTTGCCGGACGCATCGTAAACGAACAAGTGCACATCGGTGTTCTTCGGGCCGTTCGTGGTGGCCTCGAACGCCTTCCCCGCCGTGAGGAACAGGAGGTAGGCGACCTCGGCCTTGTCGCTCATCTCGACCGTCTTGCCCTTGAACTCCGCGCCCTTGCCTAGGTCGATCGGCTTCATGTCCTGCGTGGGACACAGCGTGGTGGCCGCGAAAAAAACTGCCGCAGCTGTGAGTAAACGAGCAATCGATTTCATTTGGTGCCTTCTCTAAAGTGAGATCCGGGGCAACCGCTGCCGCAGACTGGTCTGAGAGAGTAATGTCCGGCTCGACGCCATTAAGAAACAAACCGCAGGTCCGCGGAGCCTCTTTTCGCCTAACGACCAAAGCTCAGCGGCGACGCAGCCGTTCGCTGGGGCGCAACTGGTTTGGCCCGACGAGTGTCAGTGCCAGAGACGAGACATGAAGTAGAGAAGCAATCCAAGGAAGACCGCCAGAACAGAAACTACTACCCTGTAGATTCGCCCGGTGGCGAGCTGGTTCTTGATGGCGATCTGCTGGCTAGCAATCGCTTTCTGCTGGTTGTCGAACGCCTGCTTCTGGATGGCGAGGGTCTGCTCTTGGGTCTCCAAGAGCTTTTGTAGCGTCGATAGAATCTGTTCTTCGTTGCTCATCGGGGGTAAAGTGTGCTGGCCTAACGACCAAAGCTCAACGACAAAGGCTGGCGCAGTCAAGTTCTGGGTACGGGGGAGGCCCGACTGCCAGCTGCTGTTCGCTGGAGTGGCTGGTTCGGCGAGAGGCAATTACCGGCGGCGTCGCAGGGCCGCACGCATGTATGTATCGCTGCTGATCTTGCGTTCGGGTCCTCGATGCAGGATCAATCCGCTCCGGGCATCAATCCTGAGCGTGCAGAGAAAGAAGGTTTGGTGCTCTTGGCTGGTGGAGTTGTCTGCGACTTTGTAGGTGATATCGCACTGGCTGCGACCCATCCTGAGTTTGACTACCGCATAGTGTCCGGTTTGACTCTCCAACAACGGCACGACTTCATGTCGTTGCCACTGGCCGTCCTGGTAGGACAGGACGGTCGCTTGAGTTCCTCCGGCCAAGTGCTCTACCATCACCAAGGATTGTGAATCTTGGGTCCAAGAAACGGTAAAGAGGGGCAACAATGTTCCAACCAGTGCGGTCGCGTTGCTTTGTCGGTCTTTGATTGAAAGACAGGGTTCTTTTTTTGTGGGATGCGGGAAAAACCTCGTTGGAAAAAACGTCTCGACTAGCTGAGCCACGAACCGGCCATCCGGCGAGACGCTTTGATATCCAAGTGGGGTCGGTGTTGCCTCGTGGGCGACCAGGCTACGGCAAAGCAAAAAACTAAGAAGGCCAACTGCGCCAGCGTACCGGCTTGCCATCCGCGCAGCTCTCCAGGTTGACAAGTGCATACGCAGTAGCCTGACGCCCTCAAGTTCAGCGACAAGCACCAGCGAAGTAAGGCGTGGAACTCGGAATGGACCCGAACGCCGGTGGCTGTTCGCCGGAGCGTGCGCTGTCAGGCGGCGGGGAGTTCGTCTTCGGCGTCGTAGTAGTCCACCTCGCGCATCCGGAAGAACTTGCGCTGGGGCTTGATGAACCACTTGTCGGAGTCAGGGTAAAACATCATGTCGGCGGCGGGCTGGTCGGTGATGATGTAGTAAAGCAGGTCCGCCTCGCCTGTGTTGCTGAGCAGATGAGCCTCTCCGGGCGGGAACAAGAGGCAATCGCCAGCCGCGAAGGGAACCACGCCTTCGGGGGTGCGCGCCTCGCCGCTGCCGCTGAGGACGATGAACAACTCCCACTGGACGGCGTGCGAGTGGAAGGGCCAGTTAGCCGCTCCCGGCGGCACGCGAGTCAACTCCACGTCGAAGGGGTGGCCGCCGCCGGAGGCACCCATGTCCTTGATGCCGCCCAAAGCAAGGGAAAGGTGCTTGCGATGGACGCAAAACTTGCCGGTGGGCGAGCGTTGCTCGCTCCAAGGAAGTTGGTTTTGGTTGGTTTTGTGCATGGATGGTGCGTAGCCGCCTAACTCCAATTATCCTGCATCGCGTCGGACAACACTTTTGCTAAGAGATTCGGGGACAGATCGTTTTGCAAAATCGACCTCTGTTTGAAAAATGACCCATCGAGTAGTAGGAAAGTGACTGCTTCCGGCCGGCTCGTCAAGCTTGGTGCCAGGATGGACGTAATTCTTTCCTGCACAGGACCGCGATGTGGCTCTCCGGGCCCCCCGGACGGAGGATGGCCCCAAGCGGACACTACACCATCAATTTCTCATTTATGAATTATCATAAATGAACGCATTCTCAATGGTGAGATGGTCACGGAACATCTTTTCGTCGGGTTCGTCCAGAGTAGGCTCTCTGTGAGCCGCAACCAGGCATCTGGGGTATCGGCACCAACGCTGCTGGGGGATTAACCCTATGATCATTGCTTATTCATATAACCGCCGCCCAGGACGTTCCCTTGCCGTTGGTCTCTTTGCCGCTCTGCTGTGGGAGCTTTGCTACCAGGCCACCGAGGCCGGCTACCTCACCTGGCATCTGGCCAGCATCGTGGTGGCGATCGCGGGATTTCTGGCGATCGGGTACTGGCTGACCAGCGGACTGCGCGTCTCCATCCAGCAGGCGCAACGGGAAAGCGTTCTCGCCCGCGCCTCGAAAGCGTAAAGCTTGCGCATACCCGGTGAGATGTGCCTGTCCGCGCACCTTCTCCCGACGGTGCTGACCGTGGCCCAACCCTGCTGAAGCGGCACGAGGTGGCCCAACCTTCTTTCTACCCTGCGCTGTGCGTGTCTTCCAGCGGTGGGACTTTCCGCCTCCTACAGCGCCGGGGCGCGCGTGTGCCAGTCGGTGCTCTGCTCGTAGGCGTGGGCGACCCGCAGGAGGTTCGCCTCCTGGAAGAACGGCCCGAGCAGTTGCAGGCCGATGGGCAACTCCCTGCCGCCCGGCTCGGCGGGCTGCGCGAAGCCGCAGGGCACGCTGATCCCGCAGACGCCGCCCAGGTTGGCCGCGATGGTGAAAATGTCCGCCAGGTACATGGCCAGCGGGTCCTGCGTGCGCTCGCCGAGCTTGAACGCCGGGACGGGCGAGGTCGGTGAGACGATCACGTCGCACTTTGTAAACGCCGTCTCGAAGTCCCGCCGCAGCAGCGTGCGGACCTTCTGCGCCTGGAGGTAGTAGGCGTCGTGGTAGCCGCTGCTGAGCACGTAGGTGCCCAGGATGATGCGCCGCTTGACCTCCGGGCCGAAGCCCTCGTCGCGCGTGCGGCCGTAGAAATCCAGCAGGCTGGTGGGGTCCTTGGCGCGGTGGCCGTAGCGCACGCCGTCGAAGCGCGCGAGGTTGGCCGAGGCTTCCGCCGTGGCGATGATGTAGTACACGGCGACGGCGTACTCCGTGTGCGGCAGCGAGATGTCCACGATCTCCGCGCCGAGCTTCGTGAAATGCTCCACGGCCGCGCGGATCGATGCCTCCACCTGCGGATCGATGCCGCTGATGAAATATTCCTTCGGCAACCCGACGCGCAGGCCTTTGAGATTCTGGTCGGCCAGCGCGCCGACGTAGTCGGGCACGGGTTGGTCCAGCGTGGTGGAATCGTGCGGGTCGCCTCCGGCCATGGCCCCCAGGAGGAGCGCGGAGTCCTCGACGGTGCGGGTGATGGGGCCGATCTGGTCGAGCGAGGAGGCGAAGGCGATCAGGCCGTAGCGCGACACGCGCCCGTAGGAGGGCTTGAGGCCGACGACGCCGCAGAGTGCGGCGGGCTGGCGGATGGAGCCGCCCGTGTCCGAGCCGAGCGCGGCGAACGCGGTGCGCGAGGCCACGACGGCCGCCGAGCCGCCGCTGGAGC
>CALMAQ010000041.1:7463-7992 GCA_937859745.1 uncultured Verrucomicrobiota bacterium
TCCGGCTCCGCCGGCCTGTGCGTGAAAATCACGCCGCCGCTGGAGCCGCCGGGCACACGGGTGGTGTCCCAGGGGTTGCGGGTGGGGGCGAGGCCGCTGTTTTCCGTGGACGAGCCCATGGCGAACTCGTCCATGTTGGCGCGGCCGAAGGGGATGGCCCCGGCGGCGCGCAGCCGGGCGATGACGGTGGCGTCGTAGGGCGAGCGGAAGTGGGCGAGGATCTTGGAGCCCGAGTTGCAGGGCTGGTCGCGCACGCAGATGGCGTCCTTGATGGCGATGGGCACGCCGCCCAGGGGCAGGCTCACGTCGGCCTGGTCGGCGAGCTGGCGGGCCTGGTCGAGTGCGTAGGACAGGTAGCCGCCGACCTGGGGGTCCACGGCGGCGATGCGCGCGGCGAGGGCGTCCACGGCCTCGCGCGGGGAGAGTTCCTTCGCGCGCAGCCGCCGCCGGAGGCCCGCGACGGCTTCGCAAACGCTGTCCTGGCTCAGGCGGGCACCTGATAGGGGGTCGGCGGGGAAGGAGCATGCGG
>CALMAQ010000042.1:0-6476 GCA_937859745.1 uncultured Verrucomicrobiota bacterium
CGCCCCAACTCCGGCCTCTGCGGCGGCACCCAACGCTCCGAATGCGCCGACCGTCGCCAACCCGGAAGGCAAGGAGTCCACTTTCAGCGTGCCGGAGCACTACACGAAGTACGAGTACCGCCTTCCCATGCGTGACGGCGTGAAGCTGTTTACCGCCATTTACGCGCCCAAGGACACATCCCGGACTTACCCAATTCTGTTCATCCGCACGCCTTACAGCGTCGCCAACGTAGGCAAGGAAGGGCGGTACTACGGGGTCGATCATTTTCCCGTGTCCACCCGGCACCTCGGGCCGACGGAGGACTTCGACCAGGCGGGATACATCTTTGTGTTCCAGGACGTGCGCGGCCGGTGGGAATCGGAGGGCCAGTTCGTCGAGATGCGCCCGCACATCGACGACAAGAAAGGCCCGCAGGACACCGACACCAGCAGCGACATGCACGACTCGGTTGATTGGGTGCTCAAGCACGTGCCCAACCACAACGGCAAGGTGGGCATCTGGGGCATCAGCTATCCCGGGTTCAACACGTCGGCGAGCATCATCGACTCGCACCCTGCCATCAAGGCCGCCTCGCCCGAGGCCCCGATGACGGACCTGTTCAAGGGCGACGACGCCTACCACGGCGGCGCGTTCATGATGGCGGCGAACTTCAACTTCTACACGTTCTTCCACCCGCAGAAAAATCCGACGCACGAGGGGCTGAACGCCGAAAAGTTCGACTACAAAATTCCTGACGGCTACGACTTCTTTCTCGCGCACCCGACCCTCGGCAGTCTCGGCGAGTTCTTCAAGCCCGAGGAGGCCTGGCTGTGGAACGACCAGGCCCACCACAACACCTACGACGACTACTGGAAGGCGCGCAACCTCGCGCCGCACCTGCGCAACATCCACTGCGCCGTGCTGACGGTCGGCGGATGGTTCGACGCGGAGGATTTGCAGGGGCCGTTCAGCGTATTCAAGGCCATCAACGAGCAGGACCCCGGCGTCTGGAACGGCCTCGTGGTCGGCCCGTGGGTCCACGGTGGCTGGGCGTACTACGAGGGACGCAAACTGGGTCACGTCGATTTCGCCGCGAACACGGCGGATTGGTACCGCAAGAACGTCGTGTTCCCGTTCTTTGAGAAATACCTGCGGGACGCGCCGAACGTGAACCTCGCCAAGGCGACGGTGTTCGAGACGGGCACGAACCAGTGGCGGCAATATCCCGCGTGGCCGCCGCCCGGGGTGCAGGAAAAGAAGCTCTATTTCCAGGCGCACGGCGGGTTGTCGTGGGACGTGCCGCCCGGCGACCAGGACAGCGAGGAGGACGCCTACGTCAGCAACCCCGCGCATCCTGTGCCGTTCGTGGGTTACGCGGCGGACGGCGTGCCGCAGGAATACATGGTGGCCGACCAGCGTTTCGCGTCCAAGCGGACCGACGTACTGACCTACCAGACGCCGCCCCTAGAGGACGACGTGACCGTGGCCGGGCCCGTGTCGCCGCGCCTATTCGTGAGCACCACGGGCACGGACTCGGACTTCGACGTGAAGCTGATCGACGTGTACCCGGACGATTTCCAGGAGAAGGAAGACCCCGGTCCGCGCAAGCCCGACGTACCGCCGCCGAGCGTGGACATGAGCGGGTTCCAGCAGTTGGTGCGCGGCGAGCCATTCCGGGGGAAGTTCCGCCACAGCATGGAGAAGCCGGAGGCATTCGTGCCCGGACACGTGGAAGAGATCAATTTCACGATGCCCGACATCAACCACGTCTTTCGGCGTGGGCACCGGATCATGGTGCAGGTACAGAGTTCGTGGTTCCCGTTGACGGACCGCAACCCGCAGCAGTTCATGAACATCGCGGATGCGAAGCCCGAAGATTTCAAGCCCGCCACCGAGACACTGCACCGTTGCGTGGACCACCCGAGCGCGCTGACGCTGGACGTGCTGCCGTCGCATCCTTAAATCATGACGGGCATGCCTCCATTTTCCGGACAGGCAGCGAAGCTGCTGGTCGTTAACAAGGTAGGGAACGCTCTCCGAGCGGTCCGTTGCCGTCTGCCCATTGGAGCTTTGTCGGAAAAGCTTCGGACCGCTCGGAGAGCGTTCCCTACCTTGTTAACGACCGTCACCTCCGGCGACTGCCCAGCCATCTAATTTTTAACCCTTTCCTTTCATGAAGCTTACCGACCTCTTTATCCGGCGGCCCGTTCTCGCGCTGGTCATTAATTTCCTGATCCTGCTCGCGGGTTATCAGTCCCTCCGCACGCTCAACGTGCGTCAGTACCCGCGTAGCGATCTCTCCGTCGTCAGCGTCACCACGGCCTACGTCGGCGCGAATGCCGACCTCGTGCGCGGCTTCATCACGACGCCCCTGGAGCGCGTCATCGCCAGCGCCGAGGGTATCGACTACATGGAAAGCAACAGCGCCCAGGGCGTGAGCACCATCAGCGTCCACCTCAAGCTCAACTACGACACCAACGCCGCCCTGACCCAGATCCAGGCCAAGGTCGCCCAGGTCCGCAACGACCTGCCCCCCGAGGCCGAGGCCCCGATTATCAACGTCCAGACCACGGACGACCAGATCGCGGCCATGTACCTGAGCTTCTACTCGGACGATCTCGAAGCCAACCAGATCACCGATTATCTCACGCGCGTCGTCCAGCCCAAGATCACCAGCATCAACGGCGTCCAGCGCGCCGACATCCTCGGGGCGCGCACCTTCGCCATGCGCGTCTGGATGCTGCCCGACAAGATGGCCTCGCTCAACGTCTCGCCCAGCGAGGTGCGCGCCGCCCTGGCCAACAACAATTACCTGTCCGCCGTCGGCGCGACCAAGGGCTCGATGATCTCGGTCAACCTTATTGCCAACACGGACCTGCGCAGCGCCCGCGAGTTCGAGAACCTCGTCGTGCGCCAGAGCGGCAACACCATCGTGCGCCTGCGCGACGTGGCCAAGGTCGTGCTCGGGGCCGAGGACTACACCAGCGACGTGCGCTTCGACGGCTCGCAGGCCACGTTCATGGGCATCTGGGTGCTGCCGACCTCCAACACGCTCGATGTTATCCACGCCGCGCGCGCCCTGGTGCCCGAAATCGCCAAGGGTCTGCCGGCCGGGATGCACGTTGGCGTGCCCTACGATTCCACCAAGTACATCGAGGACGCCATCAACGAGGTCGTCCACACGCTCATTGAAACGCTGCTGATCGTCATCGTGGTCATCTTCCTGTTCCTGGGCAACATCCGCTCGGTGCTGATCCCGGTCGTCGCCATCCCGATCTCGCTCATCGGCGCGGCGTTCCTGATGCTGCTCTTCGGCTTCACGCTCAACCTGCTCACGCTGCTGGCCATCGTGCTCGCGGTGGGCCTCGTCGTGGATGATGCCATCGTGGTCGTCGAAAACGTCGAACGACACATGCACGAGGGCGAGTCACCCATGCAGGCGGCGATCCATGCCGCGCGCGAGCTGACCGGGCCGATCATCGCCATGACGATCACGCTGGCCGCCGTGTACGCGCCCATCGGTATCCAGGGCGGGCTGACCGGCGCGCTCTTCCGCGAGTTCGCGTTCACGCTCGCGGGCGCGGTCGTCGTTTCGGGCGTGGTCGCGCTGACGCTCTCGCCCATGATGGCCTCGCGCCTCCTGCGGACCGGCGACGACGAAAAAGGGTTCGCGGGCTGGCTCAACCGGCGTTTCGACAACATCAAAAACGTCTACACGCGCCTGCTGTTGGGTACGTTGGACTACAAGGCCGTCACGATTGCGCTGGCGGTGATCGTCTGCTTGCTCCTGCCGATCTTCTATTTCTTCTCGGGCAAGGAACTCGCCCCGCAGGAGGACCAGGGCGTCATCTTCGGCATCGTGCAGGCGTCGCCCAACTCGACGCTCGACCAGACGACGCTCTACACCAGGAAGTTCCGCGACGTGCTCAGCGGCTTTCCGGAGAAGGACCACGTTTTCCAGATCACCTTTCCCGCGGGCGACAGCGCGGGTTTCTCGGGCATGGTCGCCAAGCCCTGGAGCGAGCGCCACCGCTCCATGCAGCAGATCCTACCCATCATGACCAAGCAAGCCGCCGAGGTGCCGGGCATCGGGGCCATCGTGACGACGCCCCAGCCGCTGCCGGGCGGCAGCAACTTCGCCATCGAGTTCGTCATCGCCTCCACGGGCGATCCGCGCCAGTTGCTGGAGTACGCCCAGGGCATCCAGGGCAAGCTCGTGGCCAGCGGCCTGAGCCCCTTCTCGCTGCTGGACCTCAAGTACGACCAACCACAGGCCACCGTCGTCTTCGACCGCGACAAGGTGGCGTCGCTCGGGCTGAACCTCGCGCAGGTCGGCTCGGACCTCTCCACGATGCTTGGCGGCAACTACGTCAACCGCTTCACGATGGACGGCCTCTCCTACAAGGTCATCCCGGAAGTGACGCGCGTGGAGCGGCTCAACGCGCAGCAACTCGGCGACTACCATGTGTCCGGCCCCAAGGACGCGGCGGGCAATCCCGTGCTCGTGCCGCTGAACACGTTCGCCAAGATCGAAACCACGGCCGTGCCGCGGCAGTTGAACCGTTTCCAGCAGTTGAACTCGGTCAAGATTCAGGGCGTGCTGATGCCTCGCCCGGGTGTGACGCTCGACGCGGCGCTCAAGGTGATGGAGGACGAGGCCCACAAGATTTTGCCCAAGGGCTACGTGGTGGATTACGGCGGCACCTCGCGCCAGTTGCGCGTGGAGGGCAGCAAGTTCCTGCCGCTGCTGCTCATGTCGCTGGTGCTGATCTTCCTGGTGCTGGCGGCGCAGTTCGAGAGCTTCACGGACCCGTTCATCATCCTGCTCGGCTCCGTGCCGCTGGCGCTGACCGGGGCGCTGATCTTCTCGTTCCTGGGTTTCACGACGCTCAACATTTATGCCAACGTCGGGTTGGTAACGCTGGTGGGTCTCGTGTCCAAGAACGGCATCCTGATCGTGGAGTTCGCCAACAAGTTGCAGGAGGACGGTTTCTCCAAGTTCGAGGCCGTGGTGCAGGCGGCGGCGACGCGCCTGCGGCCGATCCTGATGACGAGCGTGGCGACGGTGGCGGGGCATTTCCCGTTGATCCTGGCGAGCGGCCCCGGCGCGGGCGCGCGCAACTCGATTGGCTGGGTGCTGGTCACGGGCATGATCATCGGCACGACTTTCACGCTGTTCGTGTTGCCGTCGATCTACCTGTTGTTCGCGCGCAACCGCAGCCAGATGGGCTCGCACACGCCGTTCACCGGCGCGTCGCTGGGCGAGAACGTAACCGACCCGGAACTAGAACCCGTGCTGGCGGGAAGCTGAGGGTGCAGCGGCGTGCCGGAGCACGGCGGGCGGGAGGCAGGATGCAGGATGGCAGCCGATGATTCCGCCTTCCGCCTTCCAAAAGCACTCGTGGCCGGAAGCGTGTGCCCTGACAGACCATTCTGTCCACGCTCCCGGCCACGAAACTTGCCGGACGACCCGATCTAACCCGGGGTCATGCCGCCACCCGGCGGCCGTTCCGGCGACGGCGCAGGCAGCCGGCGAGCGCGCACATCCCCCCCGCCAGCCACACCCACGTCCCCGGCTCGGGCACGACCGCCGTCACCACCAGGTCCACTTGGCCGGGGATCGTCGTGTCGATGCTGTACGTGTAACCCGCCGGGAGCGTCCCGAGATCCAGGCCGTTGTTTATGAACAGGCCCGCGTAGTCGATCAGGTCATAGCGACCCGCGCCGAAACCGGCCAGCGCCGTCACGTCCAGCGTGCCGTCCAATGTGAAAGCCCCGACCACGTCTAGATGGTCGCTGCTCGTGAAGTTCGCCGCACCCAACTCAAATTCCAGTGCCGTGTCGCTCGCCAGCATCGTGATCCCGTTCACCGTCAGCGTGCCCGGACCGGACACCAGCCCGCCCGTGGCGTTGAACGTGCCTCCCGGCGCGATCGCGCCCGAGAGCGCCAGCGTCGTCGAAACCACCGTGCCCATGCCCGCCAGCATGCCGCCGCCGCTCTGGGTCAGCCCGGTCAGCGCCGTCAACACGCTGCTGTTCCCGGCGTAGAGCAACCCGGAGTTAGACAACGTCCCCAGCGTCGTGAAGTTGCGTCCGTTCGTGATGGCGAACGTGCCCTGGTTGACCGCCAGCCCGTTGATCTCGTTGAACACCGTGCTCGCGCCGCTCAACAGGACGGTGGCCGCGTTGGTGGTGATCGTCCCGCCGCCGAAGGACAACGTCGAGGTGTTCGCCGGGCTGGAGCTGATGACCTCGTAGGTGCCACCGGTCAGCGTGGTGCCCGAGAAGTTCGTCAGGCGGCCCGCGTCCACCGAAAGGCTGGAACCGCCGCCCGTGCTGCCGGAGACGACGGCGTAGGTGCCGTTGTTGGTGAAGCTGCCGCCCGTCTGCACCATGACACCGCCGCCCGTGGCCTCCGTGAGACCCGTGATGCCGGTCGTAAAGTCCCCGCCGGGCTGGAGGGTGAGCGTCAGCCCGCTCTGGTTGGCGTTGACCG
>CALMAQ010000042.1:6576-11937 GCA_937859745.1 uncultured Verrucomicrobiota bacterium
GTTGACCGTCGAGCCCGCCAGGGCCTGGAACGTGCCGTTGACGAAGCTGCCACCGCTACCGCCGTTAAGAAAGAGGATGCCGCCACCGGTAGCCTGCGCGATGCCGGTGGAACCGTTAGTGAAGTCGCTGCCGGGCTGGAGGGTCAGCGTCTGGCCGTTGATGTTCGCGTTGACGAGGCCGTTGTTGGTGAAGCTGCTCTGGCCCACACCCAGGTTACCCGTCCCCGCGATGGTGGCCCCGGCGCTGATGGTCAGGCGGTCGTTGTTGCCGTTGCCGGCGAAAACGCGGTTGCCCGCGCCCGTCATGTTGATCGTGCCCGTGCCCGAGAGCGTCTCGTTGGCACCGACGAAGCGCAGGTCGTCGCCGTTGCCCGTGCTCTGGAGGTTGATGGTGCCGTTGTTGATGATCGTGCCGCTCCCGGTGAACGAACCGCTCTGGAACGAAAAAGTTTGGTCGTTGGCGATGTTGAGCGTGTCACCCGCGTCGAGGGTCAGCCGCCCGACGGTGTACGAGCCGTCCATCGTGACGACGGAGGCGACGTTCGTCTTGCCGCCATCGATGAAGACGTCTGCGCTGGGGTCGTTTGGCACCCCTGCGGTCCAGAAGGTGCTATCACTCCAGTTGCCCGTGCCTCCGTTCCAGGTGAAAGCAGTTTGGGCTTGGCTGCTGGCGGCCGAGGCCAGGGAACCGGCGAGGAACAAGGTGTAAGCGGTCGATTTTTTCATGCGGTTGGCAGTGGTGAAATACGGGGGTTGCTCTTTGCTCCCGCCGCGAACCGGCGTGCCCGGAAGAAATTTCCGGGGGCGATTTTGACGAGGGCTCACGGGGTAAAGCGCCCTTCGTCCACGCGAGCGGACATTTTTTCCGCGGAATTTTTTGGGCCGCGCCCTCCGCTATGGTTCCAGCCGCTCGTACTGCTCGCGCGTGTCGATGTCTGCGGCGGCCTCGGGCAGCGGCACCGCCACCACCGCGTCCCGGTGCCGCCGCAGCATGGGCTTGGCCCCGGCGTCATCGGGCAGGGCGAGCAGCTCGCCAAAGTACGCGCGCGCGAAGATCACCGGCACCCCCACCGTGCCGCCGTAAGCAGCGGCGGCGATCCCCGCGCCCCCGCAGAACGCGGCGATCAGGCCCGCCAGCTTTTCCGCCGAAACCAGCGGCTGGTCGCACAATATCAACAGCGCCGCCGCGGCGTGCCCGCCCAGCGCCGCCACGCCCAGCCGCACGCTGGTGCCCATGCCCCGGCTCCAATCCGGATTGTCCACCGGCCGCACGTCCAGCCCCGTGAGTTCCGCGCGCAGGGCGTCCGCGTCCCGGCCGAGAACGGCCACTACCGGGCGGCAGCCCGTCGCCAGCGCGGTTTCCGCCGCGCGGCGCAGGAGCGTTTTTCCCCGGTACACGAGGAGCTGCTTGGGCGAGCCCAGACGCGCCGAGCCGCCCGCCGCCAGCAGGACGACGCCGATCTCCGTGGCCGGGCGGGGTTCCATCCCGCCACCATGCCCATCCGGCGGCTCCCTGCCAAGCCCGCCGCCCGGGATCACTTGATCTGCAGATGGATCTGGCCCGTGCTGCACACGCCGACGCTCTGCGCTCAGGCGCGGATGGCCGTCAGCGCCAACCCCTCGTCGGCCGACCCCGCCCCGAACAACCCCGCCGCGTGCTCGTCCAGGTGCCGCGCGGCGATGCCTTCGAGTTCCGCCACGGACGCGACGTGCGAAAGCTGCCCGCGCAACCCCCGCCCGCCTTCCATCCCACGGGTGTACGCCATCAGCCGCGCGCGCATCGACGCCATCGCCGCGCTTTCCCCGCCGTGCCGCCGCCGCCCGACCGCCAGGCGGCAATGCCGCAGGATCGAAGCCCACCGCTCGCCCAATTCCGGCGCGGGCGGCACCTCGCCCGTCGCCAGGAACGCCTTCGCCTGCGAGAAAATCCACGGCGCGCCCATCGCCGCGCGCCCGATCATCACCCCGGCCACGCCCGCCGTGTCGCGGCGGCGCTTCACGTCGTGCGCGGACGTGATGTCGCCGTTGCCGATCACGGGCATCCGCACGCTCGCGGCCACCTGGGCGATCACGTCCCAGTTCGCCTCGCCCGAGTAGCCCTGCGCCTTCGTGCGGCCGTGGACGGCCAGCCGGGCCACACCGCAATCCTCCAGCAGCCGCGCCACGGGCACGGCGTTGATGCTCCGTTCATCCCAACCCACGCGGATTTTTGCGGTGACGGGCGTCCGGCCGCCGGTCTCCTGCGCGACGGCCTCCGCCACGGCCCGCGCCACCCGTTCCAGCAGCGGGCAATCGCGCAGCAGCGAACTGCCGCCGTTCCTGGCGACCACTTTGTTGACCGGGCAGCCGAAGTTCAGGTCGATGAAGTCGGGCTGCACCCAGCCAACGACGGCGCGCGCCGCCTCGGCCAGCCGCCCGGGGTCGCCGCCGAAAAGCTGCACGCCCAGGGGCCGCTCCAGTGCCGGGTCGAACTCGATGTACTCGCGCGTACGCTCGTTGCGGTGCAGGATGCCGTCCGCCGAGACAAACTCGGTCGTGAGCACGTCCGCCCCCTGCTCCTTGCAGAGCTGGCGGAAGACCACGTCCGTCACCCCCGCCATCGGGGCGAGGAAAAGCGGGAAATTAGCAGGGTTCTGCACGACTCAGCTTACGGTACGGGAGACGGTTTGGCCAGTCCGGCCAGGCAGCGCAAGCTGCCGGTCGTTTTTAAGGTAGGGATCGCTCTCCGAGCGGATCCCAAACTGTTTGCCTGCTGGTGGATGGCGCGATTTGTCCAGGCAGTCAGGGAGTCGCTCGGAGAGCGATCCCTACCATTGTGACGATCGCCGCCTTCAGCGGCTGCTGGCAAGCAAATCGCCCACCTCGCGCTGCACGTCCTCCAGTTGGTCCAGCTTCAAGCCCGGGTCGGGCACCACGAACGTCTCGCCCGTCTTGACGTGCTCGTAGAACAGGAGTCTTCGGTCCGAGGCCGGGTCGGTCTGCGCGTCGGTCTGGCGCAACAGCCGCTTGCGTTCGAGCATCAAGGCGAGGATGTAGATCACCCGGCCGTGCTCCGGCCGGCGCTCGGCCAGGAACCGCCGCAGGAGCGTCTCGGCGTCGGCCTTGGCCAGGGCTTCCGGCGGGGGCGGCGCGGCCAGGGTGAACCGGGCGCGCCAGAACGAGAAGGGCCGCGCGGCCCGGGGATCCTCGCGGAGCCGCCGCCCGCCCGCCTCGGACACGTCGCGGCGGCTCAGCGCGTCGTGCCGGTCACGGTACAACAGGGTATAGAACGGCTGGCCTTCGGCGAAGGGTTCGCCCGTCACGTCGCATCCGCCCGCGCGGGTCTGGATGGTCCAATCTGGCAGCATGGCGCGGCGGCGGACCTCAGCGTCCGAGCACGAACTGGCGCAACGTCGCCGCCGAGTCCGGCAGCCGGTCCATGTTGAGCGACTTCTGTCGCAGCAGCACCAGCCCGACCAGCCCGAAGACCGCGTTCGTCGCCCACGCCGCCATCTGCGACCCGATGCGGTTGCCCTCGCCCAGAGAGACGAACATGGAATCGAAGAACAGGATGAACAGGAACATCAGGATCGCGGTCGCCACGCCCGCGATGACGCTGCGCCGCTGGTAGACGATGCCCAGCGGGGCCGCCAGCAGCACGACGACCAGACAGCGCCAGGGCAACGCCCAGCGTTCGTTCAGGTAGGTGTGGAAGGGGGCGAGTTGCGGGCGGGTGAAGTCGCCGTTGAGCCGCAGGTACTGGCGCAGTTCGGGCACGGAGAGCTTGTCGGCCTTGAGGAGCTGGCTGGCGATGCGCCAGGGGGTCTCGCTCCAGCCCGTGACCACCTGCGTGTCGGGGTAGCTCTCGGCCGTCTTCTCGCCTGCCTCGTTGAAGCGCACGACCCGGGTCCCCGTGAACGTCCACTTGTGTTCGCGCCGGTCGAAGGTGGCCGACTTCGCGTAGAGCTTGGCGGTGATGTTGTTGTGCCCGTCCTGCTGGGTGATCTGGACGCCCTCCATGGGCTTGTGCTCGTCGGTGGGCAGTTTTTCGATGTACCAGAGCCGGTCATCCTGGCGGTTGGGGAAGAGGTAGCCCAGGGTGACGGTTTTCTTTTCGATCTTGCCGTTGTCGTTCTGGAGCTGCGCCTCGGCGAGTTCGCGCCGGGCGTCGGCCTGGGGCGCGGGAGCGTAGGAAAGGAAGGTGCTCAGGCCCGTGATGGCCACCCCCAGGAAGAACACGGGCCAGAGGATGCGCCCCAGGCTGACGCCCGTGCTGAGCATGGCCAGCAGTTCGTTGGACTGGGACATGCGCCCCAGGCAAAACAGCAGCGCCAACAGCAGCGCGATGGGCATGATGAGCAGTGAGACCGAGGGCAGTTGGGCTCCGTAGAAGGCGAACACGGCCCCCAGGCTGACACCGCCGTTGATGAAGCTGTTGGCGTTGTTGCTCAGTTCGAAGACGAGCCAGACGGCGATGAATCCCACCACGCAATAGGTGAAGGGCAGCAGGAAGTTTCTCAGGATGTAGCGGTCGAGCAGGCGCACAGGAGAGGGCAGAAGGCAGAAGGTCGGAAGGGAGAAGCATGGTGAAGCAGGGCAGAAATGCAAGTCCGGGCCCATCGGAACAAGCCAACGGGCGAACGTTCGCTGTTCTGCCTTCTGCCTTCTGCCTTCTGCCTTTCCCTCCCAACGCGGAGCCTGTACGGTGAACGCCATGCCCGCCGACCCCGCCGCGCCTTCCGCCCACGTCCTGATCGCCGCCACCAGCCTGAGCGGCAAGTCGCGTTCGCAACGGCTCGCGCGGCTGGCGGCGGCCAAGCTCCAGGCGCTGGGGGTCGCGCACACATTCCTCGACCTGCGCGAACATCCCCTGCCCTTCGCGGGCAGCAAGGCGGGCTGGAGCGACCCGAACGTCGGCGTCGCGCGCGAGCGGACGACCGCGGCGACGCACGTCCTCTTCGCCGTGCCGGTCTACAACTACGACGTGAACTCCGTGGCCAAGAACTACATCGAACTCATGGGCGAGGACGCCTTCGGCGGCAAGACGGTGGGTTTCCTGGTGTCGGCGGGCGGCGGCGGGTCGTACATGTCGATCCTGGGCTTCGCCAACTCGTTGATGCTCGACTTCCGCTGCTGGATCGTGCCGCGTTTCCTGTACGTGGCCAAGGATTGGGAGGGCGAGGCGCTGCCCGCCGAACTCGACGAGCGGATGGACGGCCTGTTGCGCGACCTGCTCAGCCGGTGAGGCAGCGGATGGCTGTGGGAAGGCGCGCCGATGCGGGATGCGGATGGCAGAGGGCGCGTTCTAAAATGTCTGTCATCCTGAGCGCAGCGAGTCCGCGAGCGCAGTCGAAGGACCTTGTGGAGGGGTACCCGCGCTCT
>CALMAQ010000043.1 GCA_937859745.1 uncultured Verrucomicrobiota bacterium
GGTCAGCCGCGCGGCTGACCGGAACGGTTCAAAGCAATGCGTCTTCGCCGCCGCCCGCCTGCTGGCGGCGGAAGGCCGCCAGGTGGTCCCGCAACTGCGCGCCCGTGTGCGCCCGGCGGATCAGCGCCACCTGCGCCACGGCCAGCCCGTCGCAACGCTCGTTGTGCTCGTGCCCGGCGTGGCCCTTGAGCCAGCGCCACTCCACCCGGTGCGCCGCCGCCAGGGCGTCCAATTGCCGCCACAGGTCCTCGTTCTTGACGGGCTGCTTGTCCCGCGTGCGCCAGCCGTTGCGCTTCCAGCCGGGCAGCCAGCGCGTGATGCCGTCGCGCACGTACACGGAATCCGTGTAGAGCGACACCCGGCACGGCTCCGTGAGCACGGCCAGCCCCCCGATGGCCGCGCGCAACTCCATGCGGTTGTTCGTCGTGGCGGGCTCGCCGCCGCTGATCTCCTTGCGGTGGCGGCCACTCATCAGCACGGCCGCCCAGCCGCCGGGACCGGGGTTGCCCTCGCACGCGCCGTCCGTGTAGACGACGACCTCCTTGCCCGCGTCCGCGCTCACCAGATTTGCACCCGCTCGGCGGCCGGCCGCACCATGGGGCTGCCGTCCGGCACGTCAAACGCCTTCTGGAACTCCGGCAGGTTGCTCAACGGGCCGTTGCAGCGGAACTGCCCGGGCGAATGGGGATCGACGATGAGGCGCTGGCGCAGCATCTCCGGGCGGATGTTGCCGCGCCACACCTGCGCCCAACTCAGGAAGAACCGCTGCTCGGGCGTGAACCCGTCGATGGGTCCCGGACGCTGGTCCCCGGCGCGCGCCAGGGCTTTCTCCAGGGCGGCGAACGCCACCTTCGATCCGCCCATGTCGGCGATGTTCTCGCCCTCGGTCAGGTGGCCGTTGACGTGCAGGCCTTCCATCGGCGAGTAGGCGTCGAACTGCGCGATGATCTTCCCGGCGCGCCCGTTGAAGTTCCTGATGTCCTCGGGCGACCACCAGTTTTTCAGGTTGCCCTGCGCGTCGAACTGGCGGCCCTGATCGTCGAAGCCGTGGGTCATCTCGTGGCCGATCACCGCGCCGATCCCGCCGTAGTTGACGGCGTCATCCGCCTTGTCGCTGAAGAAGGGCGGCTGGAGGATGCCCGCCGGGAACACGATCTCGTTGTGCGTCGGGTTGTAGTAGGCGTTGACCGTCGGCGGCGTCATGCCCCATTCGGTCTTGTCCACGGGCTGGTCGACCTTGGCGAGTTCGCGCTGGCTCTCGAACCCCTGGCTGGCGAGCACGTTGAGCACGTAGGGCTGGCGCTTGATCTCCAGTTTGGAGTAGTCGCGGAACCTGTCGGGATAACCGATCTTGACGGTGAAGGCGTCGAGCTTCTTGAGCGCCGCCTCGCGGGTTTGGGGGCCCATCCAGTCGAGGCTGGCCAGACGGTCGCGCAGGACGCTGCGGAGGTCGGCCACCATCGACAGCGCGCGCTGTTTCGCCTCGGGCGTAAAGGTTTTCTCCACGTAGAGCTGGCCCAGGGCCTCGCCGATATCGGCGTCCACGGTACGCACGACACGCTTCCAGCGCGGGAGGTTCTCCTTGGCCCCGGTCATGATCTGGCCGAAGAAGCGGAAATTCTCGTCCACGAACGGCGCGCTCAGGTAAGGCGAGGTCGTGTGGATCAGGTGCCAGGCGAGGTAGGCTTTCCAGTCGTCGAGGGGACGGTCGGCGGCCATCTGCGAGACGGCGGCGAGGAAGGCGGGCTGGCGCACGTCCACGCTGGCAGGCATCGGGCCGGCGGCGGCGACGAAGTATTGGTTGAGGTCGAAGCCGGGGGCGCTCCGGGCGGCGTCCGCGAGGGACATCTTGTGGTAGTTGCCCTCGGGGTCGCGCAACTCGACGCGCGTCTTGCTGGCGTTGGCGAGGTCTGTCTCGAACGCCAGCACGGTCCTGGCCTCGGCGGCGGCTTCCTCGGGCCGGTCGCCCAGGAGCGCGAACATCCTGGCGACGTGCTCCTCGTACTGCGCGCGGAGCTGCTTGGAGTGGTCGTCGTCCTTGGTGTAGTAGTCGCGGTCGGGCAGGGCGAGGCCGCTCTGGTGGATCTTGGCGAGGTTGGTCTCCGAGTTCTTGTCGTCGGCGCTGACGCTCAGGCCGAAGCCGACGTTGACGCCGAGATCGTGCAGATGGGCGATGAGCGCGGGGAGTTCCGCGCGGTCCTGGAGGGCCTTGACGCGCCCGAACTCGCCAGCCAGCGGCGTGACGCCCGCGGTGTCGATGGCCTGCTCGTCCATGCCGCTGGCGTAGAAGTCGCCGACTTTCTGGCGGTTGGAGCCGGGCGCGCCGGGGTGGGCGGCGCAATCCTCGGCGATCTCGTGGAGAATGGCGTTGTTGCGCTCGGCCAGTTCCTCGAACGCGCCCCAGCGGGAGAACTCGGGCGGGATGGGGTTGCGGGCCATCCAGCCGCCGTTGGCGTACTCGTAGAAGTTGTCGGCGGGCTTGACCTTGGGGTCCAGGTTGGCCGGGTCCAGCGGCGGCGGCGCGGCGGGGACCGGCTCCGCGGCCCGGGCGAGGAAGGAGGAACCGCCCAGCAGGGCGAGTTGGGCGGCGACGGCGAGCAGGACCTTGGTGCGAGGCATCCGCACCAATAAGCCGCGCCCGCGTGAGTGCAACCGTTCCCGACAAAACCGGACGAGGCCCCGCGCTTCCCGCTGGCGCAACCGGTCCGACGCGGGTTTATTGCGGGCCAGTGGCTCCGACCCTCTACGACCTGCTGCCCCGGGCGACCGAACCGGCGACGAACGACTTCCTGCTCGGGCGCTTCCTGGACTACGTCGCCGGGGTCTCGCTGGAACTCTACCCCGCGCAGGAGCAGGCGGTGCTGGAACTCTTCGAGGACCGCAACGTGATCCTCAACACGCCCACGGGCTCGGGCAAGTCGCTGGTGGCGATGGCGCTGCAATTCAAGGCGCTGGCGCAGGGGCGGCGCAGCGTCTACACCTGCCCGATCAAGGCGCTGGTCAACGAGAAGTGGCTGGCGCTGTGCCGCCAGTTCGGCCCGCAGAACGTGGGGCTCTCCACGGGCGACGCCACGGTCAACCACGACGCGCCGATCCTGTGCTGCACGGCGGAGGTGCTGGCCAACCTGGCGCTGCGCGACGGGGCGCGCTCGGACCTGCGCGAGGTCGTGATGGACGAGTTCCACTACTACGCCGACCGCGAGCGCGGCGGGGCGTGGCAGGTGCCGCTGCTGGCGATGCCGGGGGCGAGGTTCCTGCTGATGTCGGCGACGCTGGGCGACACGACGTTCTTCGAGCAGGAGCTGACGCGGGTCAACGGGCGGGAGACCGTCGTGGTGCGCTCGGGCGAGCGGCCCGTGCCGCTGGAATACACCTACGCCGAGACGCCGCTGGCGCAGACGGTCGAGGGGCTGATCGCGGGCGGCAAGGGGCCGGTGTACGTGGTGCACTTCACGCAGGCCGCCGCGGCGGAGAGCGCGCAGAACTTCACCAGCCTGCCGGTGAGCACGCGCGAGGAAAAAACGGCCATCGCGCACGCGCTGGAGGGCTACAAGTTCAGCAGCCCCTACGGGCCGGAAATCAAGCGGTGGCTGCGGCACGGCATCGGGCTGCACCACGCGGGGCTGCTGCCCAAGTACCGCGTGCTGGTCGAGGGGCTCTCGCAGCGGGGCCTGCTCAAGGTGATCTGCGGCACGGACACGCTCGGGGTGGGGATCAACGTGCCGATCCGCACGGTGCTGTTCACGCGCCTGTGCAAGTACGACGGGCAGAAGACGGCGATCCTCTCCGCGCGCGACTTCCACCAGATCGGCGGGCGCGCGGGGCGGCGCGGGTACGACAACGTCGGGTTTGTCGTGGCGCAGGCCCCGGAGCACGTCATCGAGAACTTGCAGTTGGAGCAAAAGGGGGGCGGCAAAAAGTTCGTGCGGCGCAAGCCCCCCGAGAAAGGGTACGTGCCGTGGGACAAGGCGACCTTCACCCGGCTCATCTCGGCCGCGCCCGAAAGGCTGCTGCCGCAGTTCCAGGTCACGCACGGGACCTTGCTCAACGTGCTGGGCCGGCCGCACGAGGACGGCTGCCGCGCGATGCAGGCGCTCATCCGCCAGTCGCACGGCACGGCCAAGGAAAAGAAGGCGCTGTTCAAGCGGACCTGGCAGCTTTTCCGCGCGCTGGTGGAGCGCAAGATCGTCCAGTTCGCCCCGCGCGACGCGGAGGGCGTCCACCTGCGGCTCGACGTGGGTTTGCAGCAGGATTTCTCCATGAACCAGGCGCTGTCGCTCTACCTCCACGACACGCTGCCGCTGATGGACCCGCAGGCCCCGGACTACGCGCTGGTCGTGCTCTCGCTGGTGGAGTCCATCCTGGAAGATCCGGACGTGATCCTGCGGCGGCAACTGGACAAGGTGAAGACGGCGGCGGTGGCCGAGATGAAGCAGGACGGCGTGCCCTACGAGCAGCGCATGGAGGAACTGGAGAAACTCGAATATCCCAAGCCCAACCGCGAGTTCATCTACTCGACGTTCAACGCCTTCACGGAACGTCACCCTTGGGTGGGGCAGGAGAACATCCGGCCCAAGAGCATCGCGCGGGAGATGTTCGAGGAGTTCCGCTCGTTCGCGGACTACATCAAGATTTACGAGTTGCAGCGCGCGGAGGGCCTGTTGCTGCGGCACCTCTCGGGCGTCCACAAAGTGCTCGCGCAGACGGTCCCGGACAGCGCCAAGAACGACACGATCCGCGAGATGGAAACCTACCTCGGCGCGCTGTTGCGGCAGGTGGATTCCAGCCTCCTGGAGGAATGGGAACGCATGAACGATCCCAACTACCGGCCGCCTTCGGCGGACGAGGCCGAGGTCCGCCCGGCGGGGTGGGAGGAGGCGGCAAAGGACATCACGCGCAACGCGGACGCGTTCACGGCGCTGGTGCGGACGTTCATCTTCACCTTCCTGCGCGCGCTGGCGGGCGGGGATTACGACGGCGCGCTGCTCTCCCTCGGCACGACGCCCGAAGGCGCGGCCAACGAAGAAGCCTGGACCGCCGACCGCCTGCGCCGCGCGCACGACGCCTGCCGCGACAGCGGCCACGCGCGCCCCCCGCGACCCCCCGCCGCGCGCCACCCCCCCCCCCCCAACCGCGGGGCCGGCGCGCGCCCGCCGCCACACCTACGTCGTGCCGGGCGAGGACAGGGAGACGTGGACCGTGCAGCAGATGATCGTCGATCCTGAGGACGCGAACGATTGGGTGGCGGAGTTCACGGTCGATCTCGCGCGAAGCCGCGAGGAAGGTGCGCCCGCCATCCGCCTGCGGCGGATCGGTCCCCTCACGGACGGGCCGTGACGACCCCGCGCCGCGCGCAAGAATCTGCCGATGAACGTTTCGGCGACTTTGGCGGTCTCACTGGCGGCGGACCGCTTTCCCCGCGCTGGCCGCCCGAGCAAAAACACACCCATCCCACCGAGATCCCCATGCACCGCTTCAGCAAAACCACCCTCACCATCGTCGCCGCCACGCTCCTGGGTGCGCTCCCGGCCATGGCGCAGCAAAAGCGCGTCAGCCCGCACGAGACGACCAGCACGCAGATCGGCGAGGGCCGCGTGACGCTCGTCTACGGCCGGCCGTACTCGAAGAACCCCAAAGGCGACGACCTCCGCAAGATCTGGGGCGGCGTGGTGCCCTTCGGCGAGGTGTGGCGCACGGGTGCGGACGAAGCCACGCTGTTCGTCACCGAGCAGGCGCTGGACTTCGGCGGCACGACGGTTCCCGCCGGGGCTTACACGCTGTACACGCTGCCCATGGCCGACGGCAGCGCGAAGCTGATTTTCAGCAAGGCGGTCGGTCAGTGGGGGACGAATTACTCCGAAGGCAAGGACCTCGCACGGGTGGACCTCAAGAAGTCCGCCACCGACAAGCAGGTGGACCAATTCACCATGGGCTTTGACCGCAACGGCGACGGCAAGACGGCCACGGGCGGCGCGTTGAAGATGATGTGGGAGAACGTGCAGTATTCCGCGCCGTTCACCGTCAAGAACTAACGGCCGGACGCCTGACCCGCACGCGGTCCGCCCTCTTGGCGGGCCGCGCCTAGTTTTCATGATCGTTCCTACCCTTCGGCGGGTTTATGCGCTGGCTGCCTCGCTCGTGGCTTGCGCCGCGTTGCCCATGACCCTCGCCGCCGAACCGCCGCCGTCGGCCGCGGAAATCTTGCAGCAACTGCGGGCGTTCCGCGAGGGCGGCAGCGTGCTCTACGTCGCGGCGCACCCGGACGACGAGAACACGCAGTTCATCGCCTATCTGGCGAAGGAGCGCGGGGTGCGCGTGGGGTATCTCTCGCTCACTCGCGGGGAGGGAGGGCAGAACCTCATCGGCCCGGAACTGGGTGATCCCCTGGGCGTCATCCGCACGCAGGAACTCCTGGCCGCGCGGCGCATCGACGGCGGGCAGCAGTTCTTCACCCGCGCGCGGGATTTCGGCTACTCCAAGGATTCCGAGCAGACGCTCGCCAAGTGGGACCGGCAAGGCGTGCTCTCCGACGTGGTGCGGGTGGTCCGCCAATTTCGCCCGGACGTGATCGTCACGCGCTTTCCACCTGAACCCGGCGGGACGCACGGCCACCACACGGCGTCGACCATCCTCGCGCTGGAGGCGTTCCAGCTGGCGGGCGATCCAAAAGCGTTTCCCGAGCAACTCACGGGTTTGAACGCCCCTGCGGTCTGGCAGCCGAAGCGCATCTTCTGGAACTCTTTCCGCGGCACGGAAAACCGCCCGACGCTGCACCTCGACATCGGCGGCTACCTGCCGCTGCTCGGGCAAACGGTCGGCCAGATCGCCGCGCTGAGCCGTTCCAGCCACCGCAGCCAGGGGTTCGGGAGCATCGGCGGTTTCGGCTCGCGTCTGGACGAGTTCCAGGCGCTCGACTCCCGTCCGGTCGGCGGCGATTTGTTCGCCGACATCGATCCGGTGATCCCCGGGTGGGTCGGCTGGCCGGAGGCGCGCCGGAGGACCGACGAAATCATCGCCCGCTTCAATCCGCAGGAACCCGCCGCCAGCGTGCCGGCGCTGCTGGCGCTGCGCGCTCGGTGCTTTGGGATTGTCGAGGATCACAAGGCAGCGGAGTTTGCCGGGGAGAAGGGCCGACAACTCGACCGCGTCCTGCAAGCCTGCCTCGGGCTGTACGTCCAGACCACGGTGCCGCAGGCGGAGGTGGTACCCGGCGAAACGCTCAAGCTGACACACGCCGCCATGCTCGGCACGAAGTTCCCCGTGCGCTGGCGCGCGGTGGACTACCCGGATGGCTCCCATGAGGACGCCGAGGTGGACTTGCAAGTGAACCGCCCGGTGACGCAAACGTCGAGCCGGACGCTGCCTACCAATACTCCGGTGGGTCATCCCTACTGGCTGCGGCAGGAGGGCTCGGCGGGGATGTACCGGGTGGATGATCCGGCGCTCATCGGCCGGGCGGACAATCCACCCGCTTTCCCGGTCAGCTTTCGTTTCGAGGTCGGCGGCCAGACGCTGGTCCTCCCGGCCGATCCCATCCAACTGACGGCGGACCCGGCCAGGGGCGAAGTGCGCCGCAAGTTGGAGGTCATCCCGCCGGTTTCGCTGGCGTTGGCGCACGGGGTGGAATTGTTCGCTCCGAGCAGCGACAAACCTGTGGTGGTGGAAGTGCGGGCCTACCGAGACCACACGGTCGGCACCTTGCAACTGGACGCGCCCACCGGTTGGGCCGTGTCGCGTCCGCAGCCGTTCGAGTTGGCGACTACAGGCGACTCCGTTCGCCTGACGTTCACCGTCACCGCTCCCCCGCAACCCGGCACGGCGAACATCGCGGTCCGCGCCACCGTGGACGGGAAGACCTACGACACCGGGCGGCAGGAAATCCGCTACGAGCACATCCCTTTCCAACTGCTCCAGCCGCGCGTGAGTTTGGACGCGGTGTGTCTTGACCTCGCCATCCGTGGCAAACAAATTGCCTATCTGCCCGGGGCGGGCGACACGACGGTCGAAAGCCTGGAGCAGATGGGCTACGCGGTGACGACGCTTTCCGGCGCGGACCTCACGACGGAACGCCTCCGGCAGTTCGACGCGGTGGTCGTCGGCGTGCGCGCATTCAACGTGCGGACCGACCTCGCGCCGGGCCTCCCGGCGTTGTTCGCCTACGTCGAGAACGGCGGGACGGTGGTCGAGCAATACAACACGCCGCGCGATTTGCAGAACACGCGCCTGGCACCGTACAACCTGACGCTGTCGCCGAACCTACCCCCGAACCGGGTGACGGACGAGAACGCGCCGGTTTCGATCCTCGCGCCGGACCATCCCGCGTTCAACGTGCCCAACCGGATCATCGACGCCGACTTCGCGGGTTGGGTGCAGGAGCGCGGGTTGAATTTCCCCTCGGAATGGGACCACGGACACTTCACGGCGCTGCTCGCGTGCAGCGACCCGGGCGAGGTTCCGCTCCAGAGCGGCCTGCTCGTCGCGCGGCACGGCAAAGGGTATTTCGTTTATACCGGCCTGTCTTTCTTCCGGCAGCTCCCGGCGGGGGTGCCGGGGGCCTACCGGCTGTTCGCCAACCTCGTGTCGCTCGGCAAATGAAGACCGGCCCCGCAGAGGCGGACGAAACGGAGACGGGCCTGCCGCTGCTGCGCGGCTGGGGGGCGGTTTACGCGGTCGTAGCGGCGTCGTTCTGCGCGTGGGTGCTCGGCCTGCTCGCGCTGCACTATTTCTTTGCGTGAACGCGGTCGATTACATCGTCCTAGTCGCCACGCTGGCAGGCATCGCGGGCTACGGGGTCTGGCGCACCCGGGGAGAGCACAGCCTGCAAAGCTTCCTCAAGGGCAAGGGCAACACCGGCTGGCTGACCATCGGCCTGTCCGTGATGGCGACGCAGGCGAGCGCCATCACGTTTCTTTCCACACCGGGACAGGGCTACGAGGGCGGCCTTGGCTTCGTGCAAAACTACTTCGGCCTGCCCTTCGCGCTGATCGTCATCTCCGTCGTGTTCCTGCCGATCTACCGCCGCCTGAACGTGTACACCGCGTATGAGTTCCTCGGCAAACGCTTCGACGCGAAGACTCGCCTGCTCGGCGCGGGGTTATTTTTGCTCCAGCGGGGGCTGGGGGCGGGGATCACGATCTACGCGCCCGCCATCGTCCTGGCGACCATCATGGGTTGGCGGCTGGATGTCACCATCGTCGGCGTCGGCTTGCTGGCGGTGGTCTACACGGTGGCGGGGGGCAACGATGCGGTGAGCATCACGCAGAAACACCAGCTCACGGTGATCTTCATCGGGATGGCGGCGGCCGGGATCATCCTGGTGGCGCGCCTGCCGCACGAGGTTTCGTTCACCGACGCGCTGGCGGTGGCTGGTGGCGCGGGCAAGCTCCAGGCCGTGGACTTTTCGGTGGACCCGCAGAAGCGATACACTTTCTGGTCGGGCACGGTCGGCGGATTGTTCCTGGCGCTGTCCTACTTCGGCACCGACCAATCGCAGGTCGGCCGTTACCTCACCGGCGCGCCGCTGCGCGAGAGCCGCCTGGGGCTGATGTTCAACGCGGTCTGCAAGATTCCCATGCAGTTCCTCATCCTCGGGTTGGGCGTGATGGCGTTCGTGTTCTTCCAGTTCGAGCAGCCGCCGGTTTTCTTCAACCAGACGGCCTGGAGGGCGCAGACGGCGCGCCCCGGGGGCGAAAGGTTCCGCGCGCTGGAAGCCAGCTTCGTCTCCGCGCACACGCAGGAACGTGAG
>CALMAQ010000044.1 GCA_937859745.1 uncultured Verrucomicrobiota bacterium
CGGGGCCTCGCTCCCGGTCAGCGCGCCGGCCAGCCGCAGGTTCTTCTCCCACTCCGGGGACTCCGCTTCGACGGGGATCGTCTCCGGGTAGATGGCCGTCCAGTCGGTCGGCAGCACCTGGTCCAGGGCCGCGCGCAGGACGGGGTCGGTCAGCCCCGGCCCCAGGCTGACCTGGCGCGTCCCGGGCAGGAACGTGGCGACGGCCGCTTCCAGCCAGGTCTGCGAGGCACAGGCCGCCACCACGCAATCGGGCGCGAACGCGCGCACGACGGCCCGCAGTTCTTCCAGGGCTGCGCCGCTCTCGTCGGGACGCCGCCGGTAGGGATCGCACCGGGTCGTCAGCCAGCGCACCCCTCCCGCCGGGAACAGGCCGACCGCGTCGTGGTGCGGCTCGCGGATGAGCACGCCAATCTCCGTCTGCGGCCAGGCGTGGCGCACCAGACGCAGGACCGGCTCAAACAGGAACAGGTCGCCGTAGGTGTCCGGCCGGACGAACAGGACCCGTGCTGGCGGCTCGGAGGGCATCAGGGAACGGCGGGCAGGTGGCTCCAGGGCAGGATGCTCATGGGCAGTTGGGCGATCCCGTAGAAGGGCATGGTTGCCTCGGGGTCGGGACGGTACACCTCGAAGGGGCCCAGTCCCTCGTGCACGTCGTAGAACATGCCCGCGTCCGGCCCGTCGGCCCCCTGTTCGCTCGCCATCAAGGTACAGGTGTAGGGTCCGGGCTGCACGGCAAAGCGCAGGGTAAAGGGCAGCAGCAGACGATCCCCCGCGCGCAGGGGCGGCAGCGGGACCTGCAACTGCGCGTTGCCCGCCGCGAAGACCAGGTTGTTCATGCGGTCGTAGACGTTGATCCCCAGATGCGGGACGGCGATGTCGGCGTGCGCCTGCACCAGGAGGGTGAACGTCCCCTCCTCCAGCATCTCCACCTGCAAGGAGTTGGCCCCGAAGCGGCTCTCGAAGCGCGCCGCGAGCAGTTCCAGCCGCCGGGAGCCGTGCCGCGAGCGCGCCCGTGGCAGCAGGTTGTCGCGCAGCACCGCCCCGGCCAGCCTCGCCGCCGCGCCGGGGTCCGCCGGGGGCGTTCCCAGGGTGGAGACCGCCTCCACGGCGCCGGGGGCATCCACGGGGCGGCCCGCCGCCAGGGCGTAGTAGCGGCTGGCCGCTTCCTCCGGGGGACCGGCGAAGACCAGCCGCCCGGCGTCGAGCAGCAGCGCCCGGCCGCAGAGGTTTTGCACGGCGGCCATGCTGTGGGAGACGAAAAGCAGCGTTGTGCCCGCGTCGAGCACCGCGCGCAGGCGGGCGAAACACTTCTGGGTGAAGAACACGTCGCCCACGGCGAGGGCCTCGTCGATGATGAGCACGTCCGGCTCCACGTTGATCGACACCGCGAAGGCCAGCCGCAGGACCATGCCGCTGGAGTACGTCTTGACGGGCTGCTCCAGGAACTGGCCGATGTCGGCGAACGCCGCGATGGCGTCGAACTTGCGGTGGGTTTCCTCCTCCGTCAGGCCCAGGATGGAGGCATTGAGATAGACGTTCTCGCGACCGGTGAACTCCGGGTTGAAACCGCTGCCGAGTTCCAGCAGCGCCGCCGCCCGGCCGCGCACGCGCACCCGCCCCGTGCTCGGGCGGAGCGTCCCGGCGATGATCTGCAGGAGCGTGCTCTTGCCGGAGCCGTTGCGGCCGATGATTCCGACGCTCTCGCCGCGCCGGACCTCGAAGGACAGCGCCTGCAACGCCGTGAACTCCCGGTGCCAGGCGTCGCGCCGCCGCCGGAGCGCCGCCAGGGCGGCGGAGCCTTCCGGCAGGGCCGCGCGCAAGGTCCGGTGCAACTGGCTGAACAGGGAGTAGCGCAGCCGCTCGGTGGGCGAGGCCCAGAGCTTGTACTGCTTGCTGACCCCCTGGACCGACAGGGCCACCCCGGCGTCCTCCGGCCCGGTGACGGCGACGGCAGCCGTGGCGGGGACGGGTGCGCTCATGAGGAACGATGCTCCGGGGAAGTTCGCGCCATGCGAGAGGGAGATAATCGACGGCCGGTCGGGAAGCAAGCGCCCCCGGCAAAAGCAGGCTTGTCGGCGGGGCGCAGACCGCGACGGCGATGCCCCTTCCGAGAAGATCGCGTCGGATGCTTTCTTCTCAGCCCCGGCAGGGGCGTCAGAAGGTAGCCCGGGGCGCGAGCCCCGCGGGAACCAAATCAACAGGAGAAAGCCCCGGCAGGGGCGTGAGAAAACGCGGACGCAGCATCACTCGCCGAGTTGACCCGAGAGGCAAGCCTGGTGTCCGCCGCGCTGGCGCGTGCCGAACTGGTGCATTGTTTCGAGCTTTACGACGACCAAGGTGCCATGGTTGGCTACTTGCATCACCGGTGGCCACCCGACCCGGCCTAACCCCTCGCTCTAGCGGACGGCTTCGCCGCCGCTGAGCTTTGGTCGTTAGGCCGGGAACCGAAATCACGTCATCCCACCAGGGTAGTACCATGCCATCACAACATCCGACTCTGACCTATGTGGTAGCTGACGAATGGGCAGCGCACTCATCACGAATGGTCATGGATGGCCTGCTCGCCTTCAACGCGAGTTCCTACGGCTACGTTCCGAAGGAAAAGAAGTTGGCCGTTAACGCTTGTGCCGAAGATGGTCGTCTCGTGGCTGGTCTCTTGGGTCAAACCATTCACGGCTGGCTCCGTCTCGGCTGGCTTTGGGTATCCGAGGAACGGAGACAGCAGAGGATCGGGACGGAGTTGATGCGGCGGGCCGAGGCCGAAGCCTTTGATCGGGGGTGCCACCACGCGCATCTTGAGACGGTGGCTTTCCAGGCGCGCGGTTTCTATGAGCGCCTCGGTTACACGGTCTTCGGTGTTCTCGACGATTATCCACGGCCTTACAAACGCTTCTACATGCAGAAACAACTGATGGTGCCCGGCGCACCGGGTCCGGCGCACCAGCCCAAGGCCTGACCAAACACTCCAGCGAACAGCGGCTGGCGGGCGACCCGCTCCTGCACCCGAGCTTGACTCTGCCAGCCTTTGTCGCTGAGCTCTAGTCGTTAGGCCCCGACCGCTCCTATCCCACAATGAAGTTCCTATCATCGGTAATCTTCGCTGTCCTCTTGGCGGGTTGCGCTGCCCAGCCCGGCTCACATGCCATCGGCGCGCGCAATGCAGCCGGAGTACCGGTGGGCGACTACCGCGTTGTTGCTGCCAACGGCACTCTCCAAGCGCAGGGAACCTTTCACGAAGGCAAGATGGACGGCAGATGGCTCTTTTTTGATTCTCACGTGAAAGTCGCCGAAGTGGCCTACCTAAATGGGGCTGCCTCTGGACCCTACCGGACTTATTTCGGTTCGATTGCCTTTCCCGCTGCGGCGGGCAAACCCGAATCCGAAGGCCACCTGCAAAATGGTCGGACGGTTGGCCGCTTTGTCTCCTACAGCCGCACTACCGGCCAAGTGGATAACGAGGCAACCTTCGATGCCAGTGGGGCGGTTCATCCTAAGTTTGGCGCGGGCGAATTAGCGGTGCGTTTGGCAGACGCAGACCAACGCTTTGTCCAATTTCTAGGGGCGCAAGTTCATGCTGCTGTCAGGTAGCCGGTCATTGTAGGCGCGCCCCTGGCCTAACCAGTCGCTGCAGACATGTGGTTAGTTTGGTCAAGGCTTGAATTTGAGGAGATCACGCCTTCCGGGGGACAGGCAGACAATTTGAGAGCCGCTCGGAGAGCGATCTTTACCATGCATGACGACCACCCGCGGCGGTGGGTTGGCATCTCATGCACGCTCTGGGAGAATTGGCTCGTAGCCCTCTTCGTCGCGAGCTTGCGTGCTCCCCTCCTTCCCGATAATGTCTACTGCCATGACCGACAAGCAAACCGCCGTCGAGGTGCTGGCCCGTTTGCCTGAAATCGCATCCTGGGAGGAAAACACCGAGGAATTGCAGGTGGCTGCTGCCCTTCAGCAAGGCCAAGCGGACGCCGGTCGTGTACGTCCGCACGCGGAGGTCGAGCAAGCTCGGGCGGCTGAGGTTGGCCGCCGCTTGAAGCGTGTCCGCCAAGGCAACGCTCATGGCACACCGGTCGATGAAGTGTTCCACGACATCCACGCGCGGCATCAAGGGTGAAGCAAATCAGCATCGACTCGGAAGCCGAGAATGAACGATCGCATTCGGTAGCATTCCACAAATCCAAAGAACTGGAGTTCGAACGGGCCGCCCGCGAGGCAGTCCAAATCATTCAAGCGGAACCAGCCCGCCGTCCGTTACAGGAGAATGCACGCGGCGACTTGTCATGGAACGGTTTTCCCTCGTCATCCACTACGCTGATCTGCCTGACACCATCTGGGTCCCCGCCTTTGCCCACACCAGCCGAAAACGCGGCGATTGGCAGCGGCGTCTCTGCACTGACCCACCTGACTTCTGCACACCGCCCTCTTCTCCCCATGCACCGTTTTTACATCCCGCCCATCGCCTGGAACCCCGACGCCCTGCGTCTCGATGAAGCCGAGTCGCACCACGCGCTCAACGTCCTGCGCCTGACCCCGGGCGAGAAGGTCGTCGTCTTCAACGGCCAGGGCACCGAGGCCACCGCGCAGGTCCTGCCCGCATCCACCAAGCGAGCGGTGCACCTGCAAACGCTCCACCGGGTCAAGACGCCTCCCCTGCCCTGCCGCCTGACGCTGGCCCAGGCCATCCCCAAGGGCAAGAACATGGACCTCATCGTCCAGAAGGCCACCGAACTGGGGGCCGCGGAAATTGCCCCGCTGCTCTCCGAGCGGACCGTCACCCGCGTCGAGAGCGACGAGAGCGCCAGCGTCAAGCAGGCCAAGTGGCAGGGGGTCGTCGTCGAGGCCGCTAAGCAATGCGGCCAGAACTGGCTGCCCGTCGTCGCCCTGCCGCGCACGCCCAAGGAATTCTTCGCCGCGCACCCGGCGGGCTCGTTCGATTTCATGCTCATCGCCTCGCTCCAGAGCGATTCGCGCCGCCTGCGCGCGCTGCTGGAGGAACACGGCTCCAAACCGAAAAGCGCGCTGATCCTGGTCGGCCCCGAAGGAGATTTCACCCCGGCGGAAATCGGCTTGGCCAAGAGTGCCGGGTGCCGCCCGATCACGCTCGGCCCCATCGTGCTCCGCACGGAAACCGCCGCGATCTATTGCCTGAGCGTGCTGTCCTACGAGTTGCAGAGCTGAGATTTCCCGCCGCCCTGCCTCAAAGCCCCACCATCCGGCGGCGACGGGCCGCCAAACCCACGCCACCCAGCGAGGCGACGAAGCCGATGATGAGCGTGGACGGCTCCGGGATCGGCAATCCCATGGCGATGCCGTTGAGCGTGAAATTGAAGTCCCGCCCCGTGAACGAAGCAAAGTTCCCCGAACCGGTGGCGGCATAGGCATTGCCTCCCGCGTAACCGCTGCCGGTGGTGATCCCCGAAGCCGTTACAAAAGAGGCGTTCGTGTAGAGGTAGTACGTGGTCCCGGTGGCGAGGATCGTGCCGGGATTGAACATGTACACTCCGTTGGCGGAACTGGTCGAACCGGCCAAGAGGCCCGGGGTGCCGAACCCGAGGTCCGCAGGAGCACCCGTGTAAGGCTGCGTCAGCAGGAACGCCGTGCCCGCCGCCTCGGGCGTGGAAGCCGACGATCCGGCGTAGAAATTAAAAGTCAGCGTGCCGTACAGGAAATCCAGCGGCGTGGTGAATGATTGTCCGAGATAGAAGTTGGCGACGCTGTTCGTGCCCGCCGTGTACTGCGTGACGACCGCCGCGCGGCCGAGCGTTGGCACCACCAGAAGCAGCAAGGCGGCGACGATGACTTTGTTCCGTGTTCCCATAATTCCCTGTGTTCCCTCCAGCTTGGTTCTCACTCCCCGAGTTTCACGGCGTACAACCCCCATCGCCGTAAACCTGCCAAATTCACCAGATTCGTCGGACAATGTAAACTATTATTTGCGTGCCAATCTCGTCACCGGCTGGTGAAACAAGGCGCAAACTCCCAATTTACTCTGGTGAATAAATTTCAGCCCTCCGAATACAAGAAAAAATTTTCTCAGTAATGATCGGATTTTTCCGCAATTCTGCGAGCAATAGACACGGTTTTCTCCGACCGGAATGAATTTGTCAATCGTCAAACAAAGTTAAGCCGACCGCCGTTCCGCGCCCGTCCAGACCGTGGCCAGCCTCCGCCTTATCCTCCGCCCTTGGACACGAACACGCTCGCCGGGCGCAGCAGCCGGTCCTTGAGCTTGTAGCCTTTGCGCTGCACGCGCAGCACCTGCCCCTCGGGCACTTCGGCGCTCGCCTCTTCGCCCAAGGCGTCGTGGACGTTCGGATCGAACTTGTCGCCGGGCGCGCCGGTCGAAACCATCCCATTCTCGCTCAGGAAGCTCTCCAGTTGCTTGGCCACCATCGACATGCCGTTGACCACCGCTTCCGCGCCCGGCGACTGCCGCGCGGCCTGGAGCCCGAGCTCGAAGTTGTCCACCACGGGCAGCAGGCGCTCCAGCAGGCTCGCGTTGGCGTACTTCACGGCGTCTTCCTTCTCGCGCTGAAGGCGCTTGCGGGTGTTCTCCAGGTCGGCACGGTCGCGCAGGGCCTGTTCTCGCCCCTGGGCCACCTCCGCCTGGAGCTTGGCGAGCCGTTCCTCCACGGTCGGCTCCGCCACCGGCAGGGGCGGGACCGGGTTGTCGGCGGTTTCAGTTTCGGGCGTGACCGGCTTGCCGTCGATGCGGGTGGTCGTGTTTTCGGGCGTGTTCATAGCTTGCGGATGACGATGAGCGTGATGTCGTCCGCCTGGGGCTGGGTGCCGATGAAGCTGCGCAGGTCGTCGGTGAGCCTCTTGACGATGGCGGGCGAGCCGCCCGGCGCCGAGGTCTGCACGTCCTGAATCATGCGGTCCAGGCCGAACTCGCCGCCGTTCGCGTCGAGCGCCTCGGTCACGCCATCGGTGTACAGCACCAGGCAGTCATCCTTGTTCAGGTGGACGCTGTAGTTGCGCGTGAGCCTATCGAAGACCGACCCGCTGTCAACGCCCAGCGCCATCCCGGGCGGGTTGACCTTGGCGATCTTGCCTGTCGCCGACGTGTAGAGCAGCGGCGCGTCGTGCCCGGCGCGCGCCATGGACAACTCGCCCGTGTCCTCGTCCAGGATCAGGTAGGCCATGGAGATGAACATGTCCTCCTTCATGTCCGGAAAAAGCTGCCGGTTGACCTTGCGGAGCACGTCCGCCGGACTCGTGTTGGCCCCCGCGTGCGAGCGCAGGACGCTGCGGCACATCGCCATGATGAGCGAGGCCGGAATGCCCTTGCCCGACACGTCCGCGATCACGAACCCCAGCCGGTGATCGTCCACCCGAATGTAGTCGAAGTAGTCGCCGCTGACCTGCCGCGCGGGCACGTTGAGCCCGTTGACCTCGAAGCCCCGGACCTCCGGCGACGTGCTCGGCAGCAGGATGCGCTGGATGTCGCGCGCGATCTCCAGGTCGCGGTCCAGCCGCTTCTTCTCGTTGGCCTCCGAGTACACGATGGCGTTGTAGAGCGCGAACGCCGACTGCTCGGTGATGGCCTTGAACACCTCGAAGTCCGTCTCGGTGAACTTGGTGCTCATCGGCCCGTTGGCCAGGGCCAGCACGCCCAGGTTCTCGCCCGCGTAGAGCAGGGGCGCGATCATGGCGCTCTCGGTCCGCAGGGCCGTGTCGCGCAGGCTGGCCAGCCGGGGGTCGTGCGCCATGGAGGGCAGGAAGAGCGGCTCCTTGTTTTGCCACACGCCGCGCAGGATGCCGTCGCCCGCGTCGGTGCCGTTGGCCCCGCCGTCCGGGCCGTCGCCGAGCGGGACGGGGTGCAGGCGCAGGTAGCTGTCCAGCGCCACGGGCATGGCGATGGCCTGCTGGAGGATGTGCGGAGGCACGGCGACCAGCGGTGGGCAGCCCTTGGAGATGAAGGTGGGGATGAGCAGCCCGCCCGAACGGTCCACGAGGTAGAGCGCGCCGCCATGGGCGTCGAGGATGCGCCCCGCGCCCTCCACGATCATGCGGTGCAGCTCGGTCGGGCGCAGGGCGTCGGAGAACGCACTGCCCAAGCCGTGCAAGAACTCGAAGACGCGGTGCTCCTCGGTCTTGAGGTCATCCAACCGCCGCTGGGTGACGCGCAGGGTCTGGCGCTGCCGCCGGTAATAGATAAAGAAACTCGCCCCCGTCAGGACCAGGAGTCCGAGGAGCAGGCTGGTCCACATGAGTTAAAGGCAGGAGGCAGAAGGCAGAAGGCGGAAGGACGGAAAGCCACAGCGTGTCGGCGGCAAATGGCGGGCAGCTGAATCAAGGTGGGACTTCATGGCTTGCTTTTCCGTCCTTCCGCCTTCTGCCTTCTGCCTTAATCTTCCACGTCCTGCTTGTTGATGTCCTGCTTGAGGTAGTCGATCACGTCCTTGAACTTGCAGAAGTTCTCCGGGTCGGCATCGACCAGCGCCTGATGGGCGGCGATCATGGTTTCGGTCGTCGCCCGTTTGTCAGCTGCCTGTTGGGGGGTAAGGACTTGCGCGTCTGCAGGCATCTCGTCGGCGGCCAGTTCGTAGCCGACGTCGTCGGCCGCCGGGCCGTCGAGCGAGAGGATCTGGTCCAGGCCCAGCCCGGCGAGCAGGTCGTGGTTGCGCTCGTTGGAGTTGATGACGTGCACCTCGCCTTGGCCGATCTCGCGCAGGCGCAGGGCGACGCCGGTGAGCGTGCCCATGAACGTCGAGTCCATGACCGGGCAGTCGGCCAGATCGACGACGAAAAAGCGATGCCCGCGGTGGATCATCGCGGTGGCAAACTGCTTGATGCCGGTGCTGTTCTGGAAGGAGCCTTTGCCCTGTACACGGATGCAGACCACTTTCTGGTTGCAGCCGACCAAGATCGAGGGATTGGGATTCACGGGCGTGAGTTGGGAGAAAAGATAGCGGGCGGCAGCGGGCCTTGTCAAACCCGGGCACAACCGGGCCGCCGCGCGCGGAAGAGGGTAACAGGCGGGAAAGGAGGTCCCTGCGAATGGATTACCTCCAGAGGTAGGACTGCCGGAAGGCCACGATCGTTTGATGGTTTTCGATGAGCAGGATGCGCCAGGCCGAGACGCGGCCTTCCTGGAGGTAGTCGTCGCCGTTCACCGAGAACCGGGTGACGTGGCTGCCTTGGGCGGCGGGGTAATCGACCTCGCGGGCCTGGACGAAGCCGCCGGTCTTTTGCTGGCGGTATTCTAGGCGCACGGTTAGGTGGACGGGCTGCGGATGGGTGTTGCGCCAGAAGAACGTGTAGTAGTCGCCGTAGGTCTGGCGGATGTCCGAGGCGCTGATCGCGCCGTAGGAAAGGTACTGGCGTTCGTAGGCGATGCTCTGTTCCTGGTCGTTGGTGGCGGTCAGCCGTTCGCCCAGGACGTTGGGATTTTCGAGGAAGTAATACTTGACCTTGCGGACCTGGATGCCGGGGTCGAGGGCCAGCGGCAAGGCGTTTGCCCGGGTGAGCAGGTGGATGGGCGGCTGGTCGGAGGTGCAGCCCGCCAAAAGTCCCGTCAGCGCCGCCGTGGCCAGGAAGGCGAGCGCGCGCAGCCCGGGCAGGAGGCGGAGACAGGACATCGGCATTTTGGAGGAGCGGAAAGGAAGAAGACACGCCGTCCCAACCACGGTTGGAAGCGATGAGAGGCCAAGTTATTCAAAGGGAAACGATCCGGCGAGAGGAAAAACGGGGCGGGAGGAAGGCGGAAAGGACGACGGATGCGGGATGCGGGATGGGGGATGAACCACGGGGCAGCCTCTGTCTACCCCGGAGGGGTGGAGGGAGATTAGCCGGGGCTTCAACCCCCGGGATAGATCATCTAAAGCCGAGCACCCCGGAGGGGTGCGGGAAATACGGTGCCTGTGGGGCAGCCTCCTGACGCGGGGCCCGCCTCCCGCACCCCTGCCGGCGTGCTTTATTTACCGTGCGGTTTCCCGAGGGTTGAAACCCCGGCTAATCTCTCTCTACCCCTCCGGGGTAGAGCGAGGGTGCCCCGTAGGTGCACCATCATCCATCATCCCTCCTCCCTCATCCATCATCCGACATCCGTCATCCGTCATCCCGCACCGGTACGCAGCGCCCTGTTTACTTCCGGCGCTTCTCTCGCTAGACTGCGCTTCATGCCGCCGCTTTGCTGGATGTTCCTCGCCACCGCCGAGGTCAACCCGCTGCTGTTTGCCTTCCGCGAGTCCACGCTGCCGGGAAAACTGATTTTGGGCCTGCTTTTCGTGGGCTCGGTGTTCAGTTGGTCGGTCATGGTGACGAAAATCCGCGTCATCAAGTATGCCCGCCGCCAGACCGAGGCCTTCCTGGAGCAGTTCCGCGCCGACCGCCAGCCGCTGCGCATGTACGAGGGAGGCGTCTCCTACGAGGGAGCGCCGATCTTCGAGGTCTACAACGCGGGCTGCCAGGAGATGACCTTCCACCTGCTCGGCTCCTCGGAGGTGGACGAAACGTTCAACTCCCGCGTGGAATTGGCCGAGAAGGTCACTCCGGCGCAGGTGCGCGCCGTCGCCGCGGTCATGGAGCGCGCCGTGGGCGAGGAGGCGCTGCGGCTCGAATCGCAGTTGATCCTGCTGTCCACGGCCGTCAGCGGCGCGCCCTTCCTGGGGTTGCTCGGCACGGTCTGGGGCGTGATGGACACGTTCACGGGCGTGGCCATGGCGGGCAAGCCCAACCTCGCGGCGATGGCCCCGGGCGTGTCCGGCGCGCTCATCACGACGGTGATCGCGCTGCTCGTGGCGATTCCGGCGATGTTCGGCTACAACTTCATTCTCACGAGCATGCGCTCGCTCATCGTGCAGATGGACAACTTCGCCGCCGAATTAGAGAGCGAGTTCGAGCACAAGTACGTCAGCCACGGCCCGAACTGGTCCGCACGGCTGGCCATGAAGTAAAAGGCAGAGGGCAGAGGATAGAAGGCAGAAGGAGGAAAGGCAGAATTTTTTGACTCCGGCTGCGTCGTACTCTCCGACCTTCCCTTTCTGCCTTCTACCCTCTGCCTTCCCGATGCGCCGCCGCTTTTCCCAACGCGAGGGTCTCCAGACCCTTTCCGAGATCAACGTCACGCCGATGCTCGACCTGTGTTTCGTGCTGCTCGTGATCTTCATGATCACGACGCCGCTGCTGGAGAACAGCAACCAGCTCGCCCTGCCCAGCGGTGAGGGCGCGGATCATCCCGTGGATGCGGGCAAGGTCCACACGCTCGCCGTGGACCGCAACGAGGCCGTCACGCTCGACGGCGAGCCCGTCGCGCCGGGCCAGCTCACCGGGCGGCTGACGGCGCTGCACGCGGCAGCCCCGGACGTGGCCGTGGTCATCCGCGCGCACAGGGATTTGACCGTGCAGCGGCTGGTCGGCGTGATGGACAGCCTGCGGGCGGCGCAGATCGTCAAGGTGGGCGTCGTCACCGAGCAGGCGGGCGGCGGGGCGGTCCCGTAGGGCGCCACGGCACGCCGACAGCCCGTGTCCATGGACTCCAACGGCAAGTTCAAGCGCAACGTGGTCCTGATCGCGTTCGGGCACGTCCTCGTGATCGGTGGGATCGTGTACTGGGCGTCGCACTCCGGGCAGACCCCGCACGCCGAGATGGTGCAGGTGCTCGATCTCAACGCGAT
>CALMAQ010000045.1 GCA_937859745.1 uncultured Verrucomicrobiota bacterium
TCCAGCTTCGAGCCGGAGCGGTTCTCCGCGCCGTGGGTTCGGGTGGGGTGCGGCGTTTGGCTTTTCATGGGAATCTCGTTGGTCGAACCCTGTGTTTTGCCGACGAAGGAGCCTACGGCGGCCCGCCACCACCAGCAAGCAAGGATCAGGCGATGGCGAGCGCGGTCCGGGTGAAAGGCGGCTTGGAAATAACCTCCTCCGGCGTGGAAAAGGTTTTGTCCGACGTGGAATTAACCTTTTCGGTCAGCGAAGAGGTTTTCTCCGAACCGCAAAAGGTTTTGTCCGGGTTGGAAAAAATTATTTGGAGTTGGAATCAACCTTTTCGCCGACGGAAAAGGTTATTTCCGGCTTGGAAAAGGTTCTGTCCAGGCCGGAGGAGGTTATTTCCGCGCCGGAGGAAGTTAATTCCACACCGGACAAAGTTATTTCGAGTCAGAAATAACCTTTTCGCCGACGGAAAAAGTTATTTCCGCGCCGCCGGACAGCCCGGTTGCCGCGCAGAGGCCGAGACTTGATTTGCCAGCGTGGGTGGTTTGTTGAGAGGTCTGCTTCTCGGCCGCACCCTCCACCCACTCATTCGGATGCCGACGCGCGACCGTTTCGCTCTCAGATTGGGACGGTCGGTCGAGCCGTGCCGCCGACCTGGAGCCATGCGAACCGCGCCCAGTTCCGGTATCCGATGCTGAAATGACGGAGGTGACGCTGCATCAGTTTGCGCGGCGCGGCGGCCGGCAGGTGGCTCGTCAACTTCAGGTGCAGCCCGTCGGCGGCGTCGCGCAGCTCCCGCATCGAAAAACCCACGCGCAGGCCCTCCGCGTCCACCAGTTCCGCGCCGAAATGCACCGGGTACCGCGGGTCCCAGGCCGACGGGTACCCGGCGTCCGGCGGCAGGCTGCGGTAAAAAACGCGCCACGGCCATTCGGTCTCGCCGATGTTTTCCACGACTTCGATGGTGCCGGCCCCTTCGCGGTTGCTGACGAAGTGCTCCGGATGGCCGCTGCGCAACTCCGGCTCCCGGGCGTTCGCCATCGCGCCGTCGTACCAGGCGCGGAACTCCTGCGCGCTCGGGCCGGGGACGATCAACTCCACGGAGCCGGTCTGCCACGCGCCGTCCGAGGCCTGCACCCAGGCGCGCGCTTGCGCCATTGTCCGAGCCGTGTCGTCCCGCAGGAGGTCGCGCAGGACTTCGTTGCCGAGCTTCTGCTTGAGGTAGGCCAGCGCGTGCCGCGCCCAGTCCAGTTCCCAGGCGTTGATGTCGCCGTTCGTGAAGGGCGCTTCGTTGACGATGATCGCCCGGGCGAGGAAGCCTTCGTTGGAGACTGTGGGGAAAGCACTCATGGTCACCGTGCAAGCCTCAGACCGCCTCCCGGAAGAACCGTCGCAACTCCTCGATGACGCGCTCCGGTTTCTCTTCGGCGAGGTAGTGGCCGCATCCGTCGATCATCACACTGCGCAGGTTTTCCACGAGCGGACGGATCTCCCCCTCCAGATTCGCGCCGAAGCTCGCCGTGCCTCCCACCGTCAGCACGGGCATCGGGAGCGGGGTCTTGGCGTATTCACGATTGTGTGCGGCGTCGATTTGGTGGGCGCGGAAGTATTCGATGCCCGCGTGTAACGCACCCGGGGCAGCCAGCCGACGGGCGTATTCCTCCAGCGCATCCTCCTCCGGGCCGGTCGGGTCGTAGGTCTGCTGGCGCATGAAGTGGCTGACGAACATCTTTTCGCGTCCCGCGATTAACGCTTCGGCCAGCCCGTTGGGGGCGTCGAAGAGTGGCAGGTGGTACATCCGGGGATATCTGATGGCGTCGTACAGGGCTTCCAGTCCCAGGCCCGGCAGCGCCGCCTCCATGAGCACCAACCGGCGCACCTGCGTGGGATAAGCGCAGGCGTAGGCGTAACCGACCATCATCCCAACGTCGTGGCTGACCAGATTGATCGCCCCCAGCCGCAGATGCTCGACCAGACGGTGAACATCCGCCGCGACCGTGCGTTTGTCGTAGCCGCCGGAGGGACGGTCGGTGTCCCCGCAGCCACGCAGGTCGGGAGCGAGGACGGTGTGATGTTCGGACAAGGCGGGGATGATCTTGCGCCAGGCATGAGAGGTTTCCGGGAACCCGTGGAGCAAGACCACGGGTTCGCCGGAGCCGGCCAGCAGGTAGTGCTGCCGCATCCCGTCAATTTCTACCCGGTGGTGGCTGAAAGATGGGTTCATCGCTCGTAAACGTGGAGTTTGACGAACTCGACCGCAAGGGCGCGCGAGGCTGCACGATCCCTCCCGATCAAGAACGCTTTGGCGTCGTGGAAACGTCGGCGAGCATCTTGAACCGCCCCGATCAAACAACGTTCTTCTACACGAGATCAACAACGACAATGCCAGCGAATGCGCTCTGCTCCCCACCGTGCGGGGACCGGGGTGGACACCGTTTTTTCCTGGCTGGCTGCCTTGCCCCTGCGGTACGCCGAACTGCCGGTGGTACTCGCGGCTGAACTGGTGACGGCTCGTATGCCCGACGGCATCAGCCACGTCGGTGGCGCAGCAGCCGGGTGACCCTATTCTGCGAGGGTGGAGATTGTTCTTGCGGCGGCGCGGTGGCCGCGTACCGGGGAGGCGTTGCGGCGGGCTGCCCTCCGCGGAGTGGGGAGCGGACGACGCCCGGGGCTTCCTCACGGGGGGAGCTTTTGCCCGGGCTCCTGCACGTTGCAAGAATTCGGAGGGCTTCCGC
>CALMAQ010000046.1 GCA_937859745.1 uncultured Verrucomicrobiota bacterium
CCTGAGCCTCCTCCCCCGCCTTTCGCGCGGCACCCCGCCCGGGCCGCCGGACGGGCCGCGACCCGACGACGGCAGCGCGGCCCCCCCGGCGGCCGACTCGGACCGCATGGAAGAGGTGCCGGACGAACCGCCAGAGACCGACGAACCGGACCGCCGCTGACGGCGGCTGCCCAGAGGACTTGGCGCGGGCGGCTTTCTCCGGTAGCTTGGATGTTCTCCGCCATGCACCCCCCCCGCCCCCCCCTCATGTTCATAGACAACCACGCCCCCCCCCCCCGCCGTCGTCGAGGCGATGCTGCCGTTCCTGACCGAGTTCTACGGCAACCCGTCGAGCGCCTACGGCTTCGGCTCGCGGGTGCGCGACGCCGTCGAACAGGCCCGCGCACAGGTCGCCGCCCTCTTGGGCGCGGACGAAGGAGAGATCGTCTTCACCAGTTGCGGCAGCGAGGGCAACAACGCCGCCCTGGCCAGCGCCCTGGCCGCTGACCGCGACCGCAAGCACGTCGTCACCACGGGCGTCGAGCACAGCGCCACCAAGAACTACTGCGAGGCGCTGACCCGCAAGGGCTACGAGGTGACGTGGCTGCCGGTGGACTCCCTGGGGCGGCTCGACCCTGACGAGGCCGCCGCCGCCATCCGCGACGACACCGCCGCCGTGTCGGTGATGTGGGCCAACAACGAGACGGGCGTGATCTTCCCGGTCGAGGACCTCGCGCGCGCGGCCCGCACGAAGGGCGCGTACTTCCACACGGACGCCGTCCAGGCGGTCGGCAAGGTGCCGGTGCGGCTGGTCGGGTCGGCGATCCATTTCCTGTCGTTGGCCGGGCACAAGCTGCACGCGCCGAAGGGTGTCGGGGCGCTCTACGTGCAGCGGCGCACGCGGTTCACGCCGTTCCTGATCGGCGGGAGCCAGGAAAACGGGCGGCGCGGCGGCACGGAGAACGTCGCCAGCATCGTGGCGCTGGGCAAGGCGGCGGAACTGGCGGCGTCGCATCTGGCATACGAGGGGACCGTCGTGCGCGGTCTGCGCGACCGCTTCGAGGCGGCGATGAGCGCGCGCCTGCCGGACACGCAGACGAACGGCGACCCGGCCGCACGGCTGCCCAACACGGCCAGCCTGTATTTTCCGGGCGTGGACGGTGAGGCGATGCTGGTCCTGCTCGACAAGGCCGGGCTGTGCGCCAGCGCGGGCAGCGCCTGCACGGCGGGCTCGCTGTACCCCTCGCACGTCCTGACGGCGATGGGTTTTTCGGTCGAGCAGGCGCGCGGGAGCCTGCGTTTCTCATTCAGCCGGTTCAACACGGAGGAGGAGATCGACCGCGGGGTGGAGATTGTCGCGCGGGCAGTCGAGCGGCTGCGGGCCATGAGCCCGGCAGAACCGCGATGAAAAACAGCCGACGTGCCCGGTGGCACGACGGCGGTAATCATTTTCGCATCCGCAAGTTCGACGCGGTTACTCGGCGAAGCTGTTCGCCGATTTCTGGGAGGCCAGCGTCTCGGCCTGTTTGACCTCGTCGATGACGACACTCATGCCGAAGAATTCGTGCGTGACCCCTCGTACATCTGGTACGTCACGGGCACCCCGACCGCCTTGAGCTTGTCCGCGTAGGCCGCGCCGTCGGAGCGCAGCGAATCGATCTCCGCCGCGATGACCGTGGCGGGCGGCAGGCCTTTGAAGTCGGTCGCCTGGAGGATGGAAAAGGCGGGGATCATTGCTGTCCTCCGGCTTGGCCAAGGCATACTTGAAGAACCACTTCATGCCCTCGGCGCTCAGGGGCTTGGTGTTTACGTTCTCCTGATAGGACTGGGTGGTGAAGTCGTAGTTGCACACCGGGTAGACGAGGAGCTGGTGGACGGGCATTTGGATGTGCTGCTTCCTGGCTTCCTAGCAGATAGAAGCGGCCATGTTGCCGCCCGCGCTTTCACCCGCGACGGCCACCTTCTTGGGGTTGCCCTTGTACTTGCCCGCGTTGTCGAGCACCCACTTGTAGGCCCGCATCGTGTCGTCATGCGCCGTGGGGAATTTATTGTCCGGGGCGTAGTGGTAGTCCGTGAAGATCACAAGGGTTTTGGTCATTTCGCAGAGCGCGCGCGGAGAAGCGTCGTAGGCGTCGATGCCGCCGATCACCCAGCTGCCGCCGTGGATGTAGAGCACGGTCGGGAAGGGGCCGTCGCCCGCCGGGATGTAGGCGCGGACGTCCACTTCCTTGCCGCCGCGGACGGGAATCTTGAAGTCCTGCGTCGAGCCCGTGAAGAGCGGCGTGGGCTTGCCGTCCTTGAGCGCCACCGTCTTGACCGCCGTGGAGATCGCCGAGGCCGCCTTGGCGATGGCCGAGGCGGTCTTTTCGATGCCTGGAGACTATTCCCACGAAGAATGCAGGCGGCCGGCCCCAGCCCGCGCCTCGTAGGTAAGGGGATCAGATAGTTATGCTCGAAAAACTTCCTCACATCATCGGCCAGCAACTCCGCGGCAAGGGCCCCGGCCTGGACAAGACCATGTACTTTGATCCCGCCCACGCGGCCGTGCCGGAGAGTATCCAGATCAGCGGTCCGGCGTTGACCGACGGGCAATCCATCCCGGCTCGCTACACGGAAGACGGCGAAAAAATCTCCCCGCCGCTGACTTGGACAGGGGTGCCTGCCGGGGCGCGCAGCCTCGTCCTGGCCATCGAGGACGCGGACAGCCCCACGCCCTCGCCCATCGTCCACGCGCTCGTGCTCGACCTGCCCGCCGGGGACGGGCGGCTTGAGGAGGGGGATCTGCCCAGCAAAGGCTCCGAGGGCACGCCGCACAAGCTGGGGAAAAACACGTTCCTGAAAACCTGTTATCTGCCGCCTGACCCGCCGCCCGGCGGCGGCGCGCACCGCTACGTCTTCCAAGTGTACGCGCTCGACCAGCCGACGGGCCTGAACGAAGGCGCGGGGCGCTCGGTGCTCAACGAAGTGCTTCAGGGGCACACGCTGGCGCGCGGCTGCTTCATCGCCACCTACGAGCGCCCCTGATCGCCGCCAATGGCTTCGCAGAGCCAGCGTACGAGGAGTTCGCAACTTTCCGGGGCGGTGATACCCGTGGAGGGAACGGCGGGCGGGGCGGCCGGGTGACGGCTCCGCTATTCGGGCCAGTCCGCGTCGCCGTGGCC
>CALMAQ010000047.1 GCA_937859745.1 uncultured Verrucomicrobiota bacterium
GTGCCCGCGCCCGCGCAGGGAGCTTACACCGGCGCGTACATGGACTTCGGCGACACGGAGGACACGGTCACGGCCGATGCCCTGCGCGCGTTCGAAAAGCTGGTGGGCAGGCACCAGGCCATCGTGGCCAGTTCGAGCTACTGGGGACGCGAGTTTTTCCCCGCCGGGAACGTGCGACTCATCAGCGACTACGGCGCGATCCCGCTGGTCTACTGGTCGCCCTGGGAGCCGCCCTACGAACAGGGCAAGCACGTCGAGGCCGGACGCTGGAGCCTCAAGCACATCATCGCCGGGGATTGCGACGCCTACATCGACAAGTGGGCCGCCGGCGCGCGCGAGTTCGGCCGCCCGCTGCTGGTCTCCTTTGGCAACGAGCCCAATTCCAACTGGTTCCCGTGGAGCGGGGTGGCCAACGGCGGCGGCCACGGCGGCCCGGAGGCTTACAAGCAGGCGTACCGCCACGCCGTGGACCGCGTGCGGGCCGCCGGGGCGCGCAACATCGCCTGGGTGTTCCAGGCGAACAACGATTCCCACCCGGACAAGAAATGGAACGCGATGCAGGAATATTATCCCGGTTCGGACTACATCGACTGGCTGGGCATGAGCGTGTACGGCGAACTGACCCCCGGCAAGAAGGAGGAATGGGACGAGTGGAAGGACGTGATGGACGACGCCTACGCGCGCCTGTGTGAGATCGACCCGCACAAGCCCGTGATGCTGGCCGAGTGGGGGGTGGGGGAGTTTCCGGAGAACGGCGACAAGGCGGAGTTCATCCGCGATGCGTTCCGTGGGTTGAACGGCGGCAAGTATCCGCGGGTCAAGGCGGCGGTGTTCTGGCACGAACGTTGGCAGAACAAGGACGAGAGCTGGAGCAACCTGCGCGTGCAGTCCTCGCCCGGGGCGCTGAAGGCCTACCGCGAGGGCGTGGCGGACCCGTTCTGGCTGGACCGCGTGCCAGCGAAGCCTTGAAGTGAAACCGGCCTAGCAGGGCACGCGGCCTTGGCCGCCGCGCTCAGCCGAGTTCGGTCCCGGGCAGGTTCACGTCGAAGGTGTTGAGCAGGCTGCCAATGAGCGCGTAGCAACCCACCAGGTAAGCGATCTCGGTCACGCCCTGCAGTCGCCGGGCAGCTGTCCGGCTGCCAGGGTGCGGATTTTCGACGCGGAGAGACCCGCCTTCGGGATCAGGGCTTCGTGGGAGTACAACTCGTGGAGCGGCCCGCAGACCGGGAGGGATGTTCGGCAGTCGCAGGGTGCTCTTTTGGGGTGGTGCGGCGGCCGGGCCGACCGCCGGATCGACGGCCATCATTTCACCCGCTGTTCCGTCGATCCCGGCAAGTCCCAGCGCGCCCGCAAGGCGCAGGAAGCGGCGGCGGTTGAGGCTGGATCGTTCGTGGTCGGGAGAGATCGTCATCAACTTCGGGCGGGCACATGCCGGGCGGATTTTGCCGGTCCAAAAGCCCGCCGCTGGTTCGCCCGTCGTTTCGTCCCTGGTCGTGTCGGGGGTTCTGCGACGGGGCAAAAGCAGCCGCGACCCACCGCGTGCGCGCCCCGCTTGAAACCCCTGCCGCGCTGGCTATCTTGCCCGATGCCAACAGCCCCCACTGCCGCAGACTTCGACTATAAACTCCAGATGCTAGCCGGTTTGAACACCGGCAGCTTCGCCCCGTCATTCGATTCCCTGCCCGTCGATCCCTACATCAAGGGCACCTTCCGCCGCCGCCGGTTCTCGCGCTTCACGGGCGCGCCGTCCAGCCTGCAACGGCTCGAACACAAATATTTCATCCAGAGCAGCAAGATCAACAAGCTGGCGGGGGACATCAAGCGCGACTTCCCCGAACTGGACGGGGACCTCAAGGACCTGCCCGAGTTCCAGCGCATCGTCGATGCGTTCGTGGATTTCTCCAAGATCGACCCCATGGTGACCGAGATGGGCGTCCACCAGATCCGCATCGTCGCGAGCAAAAACGAACAGGGCGAGCCCGCCCCCGAAGGCATCCACCAGGACGGCTTCGACTTTGTGGGGATTTTCTGCATCAAGCGCGACTCCATCAGCGGCGGCGAGACGCACCTCTACCGCGAGAAGGAAGGCGCGCCGATCTTCGACAAGGTGCTCCAGCCCGGCGAATTCGTGATGGTCAACGACCGCACGCTCTTCCACTACGCCAGCGCCATCGCGCCGACCGGTGACACCGATGGCGTGCGTGATGTGTTCGTCATCACGGCCTGAGACGGGCGGTGCCCGGGGAAGGTTCAAGGTTCGAAGGCCGAGCGGTGCGCGGCGCACGGTGGTTCCCTGGAACCTCTCTCCTTGGAACTTTCTTGAAGCTTGGTTCTTGAAGCCCGAAACTTTTTCCACCCCTTTATGACTTCCCTTTCTCCGGCTGCCCTGGCCCTCCCGCACGACGAACTGCGCGCGCAGTTCCCCTCGCTCTCGCTCCAGGTCAACGGCCACGCCGCCCTCTACGCCGACGGCCCCGGCGGCACGCAGACCCCGATTGGGGTCATGCAGGCGATGTCCGGGTACTTCAGCCGCGACAACGCCAACACGGGCGGCCCCTTCGCCACCAGCCAGCGCACGGACCAGACCATCGCCGCCGCCCGCCGGGAAATGGCGCGCTTCCTCCACGCCGCGCGGCCCGAGGAGATCGTCTTCGGCCAGAACACGACGAGCCTGTTCTTCGCGCTCGGCCGCGCGTTGCGCCGCATGTGGCACGAGGGCGACGAGATCATCGTCACCTCGCTGGATCACGACGCCAACGTCGCGCCCTGGACCACCGCCGCCGAGGACGCGCGGGCGGTCGTCCGCACCTGGGAATTCCGCCGCGAGAACTGCACGCTGGCCCTGGAAGACCTGGAGGCGATGCTCAACGAGCGCACGCGCCTGGTGGCCATGACGCACGCCTCCAACGCCGTCGGCACGATCCCCGATGTGGCCGGGGCGGTCCGGCTGGTGCGCGCCAGAGCGCCGCACGCGCTGGTGGTCATCGACGCCGTCCACTACACGCCGCACAATCCCGTGGACGTGCAGGCGCTGGACTGCGATTTCCTGGGCTGTTCGGCCTACAAGTTCTGCGGGCCGCACCTGGGCATCCTCTACGGCAAGTACGACCATCTCGACCGGCTGGAAGCGTACAAGGTGCGTCCGTCTTCCAAAAAGCCGCCCGGCAAGTGGGAAACCGGCACGCAGAGCTTCGAGAGCATCGCGGGCCTGAGCGCGGCCCTGGCCTACCTGGCGCAACTCGGGGGCGGCGGTGACGATCCGCGCGCGGCGATGCAGGCCGTGCGCGAGTACGAACGGAGCCTGACCAGCGCGTTCCTGGCGGGGGCCGCCGGGGTGCCGGGACTCACGATTTATGGTCTGATCAACGCGGCGTCCATCGGCCAGCGCACGCCGACCTTTGGCGTCACGCTGGCAGGCTGGCACGCGCGCGACCTGGCGGCGAAGCTGGGCGAGCAGGGCATCTTCGTCTGGGACGGTAACTTCTACGCCGTGGACGTGGTCAACCGGCTCGGGCTGGAGGACGCGGGCGGGTTGGTCCGCATCGGCTTCGCGCACTACAACACGCTGGCGGAAGTGGACCGCGTGCTCGGCGCGCTGACGGCATTGGCGTTCCGCCGCCCCTGATGGCCATGCCGGGACGGGCGTTCGACTACACGCTCGACTTCGGGGCAACCGACTTCCGCCGCCACCCGGAATTGTACCGGGTCGGCAAGGGTGAGCAGGGCGTGCTGCTCGTCCAGCCGTACAAGGGAGAAATCCTGCCCCACTGGCACTTCCGCACGCCCGAGGTGGCGCGCGAGTCGGCGGCGCGAATTTTCGCGCTGTATGAGGGCTACAAGGCCGCTGGCGACTTCGTCGGCATGGACATGGCGCGCAAGTTCCTGCAGATGGGCCACACGCGCGCCCGGCGCTACGCGAACCACCGGGGCGGGCGCAAGTACAAGCCCGGCACGCGCGAGGTGCTGCCCTACTCGGAAGAAGACCCCGTGAAAGCGGAATCGGCCCGGGTTTTCAAGGAGCGTTGGAAGGCCGTGGAGGCCGACCCGGAATACGCGCGCCTCGTCGCGGAGCACAAAAAGCGGCTCGGATGAAGGGGGGAAGAAGGCAGGAGGGATGCCGGACGCCTGGATTCGGCACGGCAGGCGCGTCGTCACAACGAGGTCCTGCCGGGCGTCCCGCCCGGCCGAAGCTTTGCTGATGATCTCAGCGGCACAACCCACGGCGATTCAGCCGTTAGGTCTTACCAGGGGGAGAGCTTTGCGCCCGGGAACGCGCCGGAGGCAGACAGCCACGGCCGGGCGGGGACGCCCAGCCCTACCCCGGGGACCACGCGCCTGCGGCG
>CALMAQ010000048.1:0-4337 GCA_937859745.1 uncultured Verrucomicrobiota bacterium
GGGCACCATCCCGGGGTCCGGCAGTTCGTAGAGCCACATGCCGGAAACCGGCTCGTCGTTGAGCAGCTTGAGCCCCGCCGTCGTCTCCGGCGGGTAGTTCCCGTTGAACGCGGCGTAGCGCACGCCGATCTGCCGCAGGCGTGCGTCCAGGGCGCTGACCTCCCACATCACGACCCCCTTGCTCGGGCTGGTGAACTTGCTCGGCTCCCCCTGCGCCAGCGGCGCGGCCACGACGTAGCCGCTCTGGTTGAGGATGTTCTGGCCGCTTTCGGACGGATCGAACAGGCTCAGCTCGGAGAGTTGCGGGATGACCTTGATGGAGTTGACGCTTTGCAGACCCACGGCGGTGATGAACCCATCGGGATCGACCCAGTGGGCAAAGACGATCCACTTGGCGCGCAGGGTCTCGGGATGCTGGTGGACAAAGGAGAACAGGGCCGATTTGTTGATGACGTGCAGGTCGCGCGCGAGCGGGTTGACCTGGCCGTTGACGTAAACCAGCGGCACCAGCAGGCTGACCGCGAGCAGGAAACGCCAGTGTTCGGTCACGCACAACACCAGCAGCGCGGTGTAGAGCGCGGTGACGACCAGCACCCGGAACGCGAAGTGCCCCGCCAGCACGTCGTTCAACGTGAAAAAGGCAAAGTAGGCCAGCAGGGCCCAGCCCAGGAAGCGCGCCGTCCGGTCCAGCCACGAGGGCGCGGGCGCGTCCGTGCGCGGGCGGCACAGGCTGGCCATGACGATGGCGACGTTGAACAAACCCAGGGTGGGGACGCAACGGTCGGTGGTGACACGGTCGAGGAACAGCCAGTGCCCCCACGCGGCGGGCACGGGCAGGCTCATCCACGCGCCGATGACGGCAAACGCCAGCCAGCAGCCCAGCAGCAGCCGCAAGGAGCGGCGCGGCAGCGGCCCCCGGCGGCGGCCCAGCGCGAAGAGGGTCAGCGGGGCCAGCCAGAGGAAACCACTGCACTCGCTCATGCTGCCCAGGAGCGGTGCCAGGTTGGTCTCGGTGTTCCAGAAATCGAAAAATTGCGAGACGTAGAGCGTCGGCACGATGCCGCCGCCGTTGACCACGCGCTGCCCGGGGTAAACGGTGTTGGACGCCGCGAGCAGCACGGGCCGGGCTTCGAGGTAGAAGGCGCACAGCACGGTGCCGGTCAGCACCGCGCCCACCGCGAGCGCCCTGCCGCGCGCCCGGGCCCCGTCCCAGGTGAAGATGCGGCCCGCGTGGGCCCAGACCCAGGCGCACGTCAGGCACAGACCGCTGACGATGAGGGGAATCTGGTGGGGCGGGTAGGCGCACAGGGCGAAATCGATCATGGCCACCGCGCTGGCGATGGCGGCGAGCATCAGCACCAGCGGACGGCGGCCGACGAGCAGGTAGAAGTTCAGGCACATGATCCAGCCGAACAGGCCGATCATCTCGGGCAGCAGGCTCGGCCAGGAGAACGCCCACTGGGTCAACGACGAGAAATAGAACCACAGCGCGCCCAGCGCGGACAGGTAGCTGGCCCCGTTGGTCAGCAGCAGCAGCAGGGTGAACGTGCCCGTGAGCAGCAGCAGGGTCTTGGCCTGCCAGTACACCGCGAAGGCCGTCTCGACGGGCAGGAAGTGGAACGCCCAGAACTGCGGCCGGAACAACTCGGTGAAGTGGCGCACGGGCACGTTGGCCAGCAGCACGGCCTCGCCGGGCCCCTCCGGGGTGTGGTCGGTGCTCAGGCGCTGGTCGCCGTAGAGCTGGTTGAGGATGGCGGGCGTGTGGTAGTTCCACTCGTCCACCCGCGTGGTGCGGTACTGGGTGAACAGGGCGTCGTCGCCCGCGGTCGTGAAGTGGTAGCCCGCCCGGTAGATGTTGATGCTCGAACCGTGGAAGTGCATGGCCGACATCGTCACGAACAGGGCGATGCAGGCCGCGTAGAAGCACAGGGCGAAGCCGTCGAAGCGCAGGAAATGCGGGCGGCTCAGGGCCTCCGCGAGCCGTCCAACCGGGTTGAAAAGCCAATGGCGGCGGGAGCGGTCGGGCGGCAGGGACTGGACAGGGTCAGGGTTCATCGTTCCACTCGCCGGTGCGCGGGAACCGGGAGTCTATGGGCAAGCTCTTGCTGGCAGCAAGCGATTAACGAAGGACTCTATCACCCCGCCGCCACCAGCCAGACCCCGTACAATCCCAGACCGGCGATCAGCACCGCTGACGCCCATGCCGCCAACTTCAGGGACCGGCCGTTGACGAACCGGCCCATCTGCGCGCGGTCGCCGGTGAACGTCACCAGTGGCACCACCGCGAAGGGCAACTGCAACGCCAGCACCACCTGGCTGAAAATGAGCAGCTTGCCCGTCGCCCTTTCCCCGCCCCACGCCGCCGCGATGACCGCCGGGACCACCGCCACACCGCGCGTCACCAGCCGCCGCAGCCACGGCCGCAGCCGCCAGTGCAGGAAGCCCTCCATCACGATCTGGCCCGCCAGCGTGCCGGTCAGCGTCGAGTTCTGCCCGCTGGCCAGCAGCGCCACCGCGAAGATGCCCCCCGCCAGCGGCGCGCCCAGCGTGGAGGGCAAGAGACGGTAGGCGTCCTGGATCTCGGCGACCTGGTGCATCCCGCGCCGGTGGAACGCCGCCGCGCTCAGGATCAGGATGGCGGCGTTGATGAAGAACGCCAGGCCCAGCGCGAGGTTGGAATCCCACGTCGCGTAGCGGATGGCCTCGGCTTTGCCCTGATCGTCGCGCGGGAAGTCGCGCGTCTGCACGATGGAGGAGTGCAGGTAGAGATTGTGCGGCATGACGGTCGCCCCCAGGATGCCCAGGGCGATGTAGAGCGAACCGGGCGTCGTGACCACGGCGGGCCGGGGCAGCAACCCGGCCGCGATGCCCAGCCAGTCCGGCCGCGAGACGATCATTTCATAAAAGAAGCACGCGGCGATCAGCGCGATCAGCCCGCCGACGAGCGCCTCCAGGTAACGGAACCCGTGCTGTTGCAGGAACAGGATCACCAGCACGTCCGCCGCCGTCAGGATCACGCCGATGACCAGCGGCAGGCCGAAGAGCAGGTTGAGCGCGATGGCCGAGCCGATGACTTCCGCCAAGTCGCACGCGGCGATGGCGACCTCGCACAGGAGCCAGAGCGCGTGGCTGACCGGCCGGGGGTAGTGGGCGCGGCAAGCCTGCGCGAGGTCGCGTCCCGTGGCGACGCCCAGCTTGAGGGCGAGGTGCTGGAGCAGCATCGCCAGCGCGTTGGACACCAGCACGACCGAGAGCAGCAGGTAGCCGAACTGCGAGCCGCCCGCCAGGTCCGTGGCCCAGTTGCCCGGGTCCATGTAGCCGACCGCGATCAGCAATCCCGGACCGAAGTACGCCAGTCCGCGCCGCCAGCGCGCCGACCCCGCCGGAGCCATTGGCACCGAGGCGAACACCTCTGGCAGCGAGGCGCTGGAGTCGGTGGTTGGGGTCAGGGATTCGACGGAGGCTTTCAAGGGCAAAGAAAATCAGGAGGACTGTAGAATGTTAGTCTTACCTAATAATGTTTGCGCGAGGAAACTAAGCAAGCGGTTTTTTCGTGTTTTTCTCTGGTGACAGCCTCCCTACAGCAATCCCTTGGCTTCCTTGTGCTCGCGGAAACGCCGCAGGTCGGCCGCGAACGCTTCCCGCTGCCCCTCGCGGATGCCAGGCATGATCTCCAGCCACGTGTACACTGCCGCCCGGAGCGGGGGCGGCAGCACGGGCGGCAGGGCCAGCACCTCGTCGCACGCGGCGATGACGGCATCCGCTGCCGCCTCGATCATCCCGCGCGCGGCGGAGGTGCCGAGACGGTTTTCGAGCTTTTCCGGCAGCCCTTCGCCAAGCCCGGCGGGCGGGCGCGCGAACCGCGCCTGGTAGAGCGCCATGGCGTCGAGCACAACGGAGCGTGTGCGCGGGTAGAAGCTCGTCATCAGATTCCAGGGCTCGCCGCTGGCCGCCTGGTCGCCGCCCTGGCGGAAGTCCGTCCGCAGGAGCACGGCGGGGATGTCGGCGAACTTGGCCGTCAGGAACTCGACCACGGTGCCCGAATCCAGTTCGGGGCCGTCGTAGTGGAACAGGCCCAGGTCGCAGGAGAGCAAGGCGTGCAGGTCCTCGTCGCGGATGGCGTGGGCCGAGAGGTCACGTTGTTCGAGGTGCTGGGGCAGCAGCGGCACGAAGCGCCCGCCCGAGCGCGCGTGGACTGCCTCGGCCAGCGCGGCGTTGCCCAGGAGGTGCTTGGCGCTAAAGAGTTCGCCGCCGAAGTAGACCGTGTGTGCCATGGGGTCAGGATCGTAAACAAGGTAGGGGGGGGGGGGGGCCCCCCGCCGGGGGGGTATTGGGGG
>CALMAQ010000048.1:4347-6903 GCA_937859745.1 uncultured Verrucomicrobiota bacterium
CTTTTCTGGATGGCCGCGCCAACAAGGCAGACGGTCACGGCCGGGCGGGACCGCCCAGCCCTACCTTGTTTACGAGGCGAACGCCAGCGTCAGATTCGGGTTGATGTCCTCGCTGAGGGGCGTCGTCAGTCCGGCCGCGAACGCCCGCGCCCCGACGGCGGCGATCATCGCGGCGTTGTCCGTGCAGAGCGCGGGCGGCGAGATCAACAGCTCCAGCCCGGCCGCCGCGCACGCCCGGGCGAACTCCGCGCGCAAGCCCGTGTTCATGCTCACGCCGCCGCTGACGGCGACCAAGTCCCGGCGCGACACCCGCGCCGCGCGCAAGGTTTTCTTGACCAGCACGTCCACCACCGCCCGTTGGAACGACGCGCACACGTCCGCCAGCAGCGGCCCATCCATGTCACCGCCGCCCGGCTCCAGCCCGATCTTGGGCAGCAGGTAGCGCACGGCAGTCTTGAGCCCGCTGAAGCTGAACGCGAAATCCCCGCTGCCGAGCATGGAACGCGGCAGGTCGAAGCGCGCGGGATCTCCTTCCCGCGCGAGCCGGTCGATCTGCGGCCCGCCCGGGTAGGATAGGCCCAGGAGCTTGCCCACTTTGTCGAACGCCTCGCCCGCCGCGTCGTCGAGCGTGCCGCCCAGCCGCCGGTACTGCCGGAACCCGGCCACGTCCACCAGCAGCGTGTGCCCGCCGCTGACCACGAGCCCGGTCGCCGGGCGCAATCCGCGTTCGTCGCCGAAGAAGGGCGAGAGGAGATGCCCTTCGAGGTGGTTGACGCCCAGGTACGGTTTGCCCTGACCCAGCGCCAGCCCCTTGGCGACGGCCGCTCCGATCATCAGCGAACTCGCCAGCCCCGGCCCCGATGTGGCTGCAAAGGCGTCTACCTCCCTTAACTCCACGCCCGCCTTGGCGAGCGTGTGATCGAGCAGCGGCGGCAGTTCGCGCAGGTGCTGGCGCGAAGCAGCCTCGGGCACGACGCCGCCGTAGAGCGTGTGCAGGTCGATCTGTGAGGCGACCTCGCTGGCGAGCAGTTCCCCCTCCCCGCGCAGGACGGCGACAGCAGTCTCATCGCAGGAGGTTTCGATGGCAAGAATCAGTGACACGTTCCGCTTAGGGAATCTTCTAACACATTACAAAGCTTGGAAACCAAGACACGTTCCTCAGCAGTCAAATCCTCGCGGCACAGCCCTTTTACATCCTTGAGCGCGCCCAACAACTCGAACTTCTGGTCAGTATGACTCATGGCCGCCGGATATGCTTTGAGCAAGTATTGAAGTGGCCGGATGGCACGTCGCTCGCACCATTGGTCTATAAGAAGATCAAGGTTCTGGAAAACGTCCATACCGAGGATTAGCGGTCACTTCCGCGACGCCGTCTGCTGGCGGTAGATCATCATGCCCTTGAGCGCGTCCAACGACCGCTCCAACTGCGGGTCGCCCGCGTCGCCGTAGTCCTTCTTCACGTTGGGATCATCGCCGCCCTGGTCGGCGCTGGAGCGCTTGGCCATCAGCGCGCGCTCCTGGTCCCCGCTCAGCGTCGCGCGGATCGTCGGGGCGACGCCGTGCTGATGGATCACCTGCTTGCTGGGCGTGAAATACTTCGCCGTCGTCAGCCGCACTGCCGAACCGTCTGGCAGGCTGATGACGCTCTGCACGCTGCCCTTGCCGAAGGTCGTCTCGCCGACCAGGATCGCGCGGTTCAAATCCTTGAGTGCTCCCGCGACGATCTCCGCGCCGCTCGCGCTGCCGCCGTTGATGAGCACCGCCACCGGGAAATCCCCGCGCGGTTTGGCCGTCGTGCTCGTGCGGTATTCCTTGCGCGAAGACGCCGTCCGGCCCTCGGTGTAGACGACCATCGTGTTGGGCGGCACGAACTGCCCGCACACGTCCACGGCGCTGTTGAGCAGGCCGCCCGGGTTGTTGCGCAGGTCGATCACCAGCGCCTCCATGCCCTGCTTTTGCAGGTCGTCGAGCCGCTTGGAGAGGTCCTCCGCCGTGGGCTCGTTAAACTGGATGATCCGCACGTAGCCCACCTTGTACGGGCCCGTCAGCGTGCCGTCGATGAGGTGGGCGTCCTTGACGCTGTCCACCTTGATCTCCGTGCGGACCATGGTGAAGTCGCGCACTTCCTTGCTCGAAGGCCGCAAAATTTGCATCGTGATGCTGTCGCCCGGCTTGCCCTTGAGCGCCGTGACGGCGTCGGAAAGCTGCATCTTCTCGGTGGTCGCGCCATTGATTTTGAGGATCTGGTCGCCGCTGAGCAGGCCCGCCTTGGCGGCGGGGGTATCCTCCATGGTCGAGACGACGATGAGCACGCCGTCCTTGGCCGAGACGACCAGTCCCAGGCCGTCGTAGCGGCTGCGGGTGTCGTCCTGCATGTCCTTGAAGCTGTCGGGCTCCATGAACTGGCTGTGGGGGTCCAGGCCGCTGAGCATGCCGCGCAGGGCGTTGTAGGTCAGGCCGCGGAAATCGACCTTGTCCTCGTCCACGTAATCCTGGCGGACCAGTTGGAGGACGCGGGTGAAGATCGTCAGGCTCGAAAAGACGCTGTTGTCCTTG
>CALMAQ010000049.1 GCA_937859745.1 uncultured Verrucomicrobiota bacterium
TAGCAGGGCCGCGCGCGCCGGGTCCCGTGCCCGCGGCCCTGCTACCGCCGCTCGGCAGGTCGGTCCAGGCCGCGGAAACCGCCGCGCCCGTGCCCGGGCAGACGACGCGCGTGCTGTTCACGGGCGCGGTGGCGGCGTTCGCCCCCGCGCTGACGCCTCCGGTGCGCTTCACGGCCGCGAAAGGCACCAAGACGTTCGACCCGACGGTGTTCATGGTGGGGGTCCGCTCCGGCGGCGGGGGACCGTTTCTGTTCCGCCAGCCCGCGTTGTTCCAGCAGGCGGCCTCGGGCGACGCCGAGGCGGAAGAATATGCCCGTGAGTACCTCTCGCACCTGCCGTTCCGCCCGCCGCCGACCGGCGAGGGAAGCGGCGGGACAGTGGTTTGGGGATGGGCGACGTTTTACTGGGGAAACGACATGTACGAAGGTGGGAAGCGAAAGGCGGATGACAGGTGACAGATAACGGATGACGGATGTCGGATGTCGGATGTCGGCAGGCAACTGACGCGCCGCTTCAACACTCCGTCATTCGTCATCCGCCTTCGCATGATCCGCGTCCACCTCACTTTCATCGTCATCTTCTACGTGACGATTTTTCTGGCGGCCGTGGCGGTGTTCTGGGCGCTCGAAGCGCGCCGCCGCCACCGGGCGGGCCGCCGCGCTTTGCAATTCCAGATAAGATGCGCGATATGTGGGCTTGAATTCGAGGACCGCAGCGACGTTCCGCTGCCGAGCTGCCCGCGTTGCGGCCGGCCAAACGAGCGCGTGGGACTCGATCGCCTTTAATCCCAACGCTGTCTGATACTTTCTATTTTTTATGGGCATGTGGATCGGCCGTAACCGCAAAGCGCGCGTGACCTATGGGTTCGACGAAATCGCCCTCGTCCCGGGCGAGGTCACCATCAACCCGAATGAGGTCGATACCACGTTCCTCATCCCCCGCCGCGACAAGGAACCGCTCAAGTTGCCCATCCCCATCCTCGCCAGCGCCATGGACGGCGTGACCGACGTGGGCTTCGCCATCGAGATGGGCCGCCTGGGCGGCCTGGCGGTCCTCAACCTCGAAGGGGTCCAGACCCGCTACAAATTCCCGCAGGAAGCCTTGAGCCAGGTGCTCGAAGCCGACAAGAACGAGGTCACGGGCCTGCTCCAGAAGCTCTACCAGGAGCCCGTGCAGGAAGAGTTGATCGCCATGCGCGTCAAGCAGATCAAGGAGGCGGGCATGCTCGCCGCCGTGTCCTCGATCCCCCAGAAAGCCGCCGCCTACGGCAAGATCGCCGAGGAAGCCGGCGCGGACGTGTTCGTCGTCCAGAGCACGGTCAGCACGGTCAAACACATCTCCACGGAGTACGAGTCGCTCGACCTCGCCAGATTCTGCCGGGACCTGACGATCCCGGTCATCGTCGGCAACGCCGTGGGCTACAACGTCACCCTGGGACTGATGGAATGCGGCGTGGCGGGCGTGCTGATCGGCGTCGGGCCCGGCGCGGCCTGCACCTCGCGCGGCGTGCTCGGCCTGGGTGTACCGCAGGTGACGGCCACGGTGGACTGCGCCGCCGCGCGCGACGCCTACCACAAGAAGACCGGCCGCTACGTGCCCATCATCACCGACGGCGGCATGCGCACCGGCGGCGACGTGTGCAAGGCGTTGGCCTGCGGCTCGGACGCCGTCATGATCGGCAGCCCCTTCGCCAAGGCGCAGGAGGCTCCCGGCCAGGGCCACCACTGGGGCATGGCTACCCCGCACGCCAACCTGCCGCGCGGCACGCGCATCAAGGTCGGCACGACGGGCCCGCTCAAGCAGATCCTTTTCGGCCCCGCCAGCGTGGACGACGGCAGCGAGAACCTCGTCGGCGCGATCACCACCTGCATGGGCAACGTGGGGGCCGCGACCATCCGCGAGTTCCAGGAAACGGAAATCATCATCGCCCCGTCGATCAAGACCGAGGGCAAGCTGTTCCAGACCGTCCAGAGCGTCGGCATGGGCACGCGCTAGCAGAGCGCCCGGAGGGCGCAACGAGAGATGACGGAGGATGAATGACGGGTGTCCGGGCGTACTGGACATCCTGCGCCGGATCCAAGCGCAGCCTTGAACCCGTTCCGAAACGCCGTAATTGTTCCTTTGTCTGGCATCTGACATCCGTCATCCGCTATCCCTTCCCCTCTATGTACGACCGCAGAGTAGTCATCACCGGCATGGGTGTTGTCACGCCGGTGGGCAACGACCTGAAAACCTTCTGGCGCAATCTCCTGGCGGGCGTCAGCGGCGTCGGCCGCATCACCGCGTTCGACGTCAGCACCTACGACTGCAAGATCGCCGCCGAGGTCAAGGGGTACGATCCCCTGCCGTATTACAATAACCCCAAGGATCTCCGCCGCTCGGACCGCTTCACGTCGCTGATGTTCGGGGCCGCCAAGATGGCCATGGCGGACTCGGGGGCGGACGTCCAGACCCTCGACCCGACACGCTTCGGCTGCATGCTCGGCAGCGGCATCGGCGGCCTGCACACGTTGGAAATCCAGCATTCGGCGCTCGTCGAGAAGGGACCGCGCCGGGTATCGCCTTTCATGATCCCCATGATGATCTCCAACATGGCGAGCGGCATGGTCTCCATGGACCTCGGCCTCCAGGGACCCAACATGTGCCACGTCAGCGCCTGCGCCACGGCCAACAACGCCATCGGCGAGGCCTGGCGGATCATCAAGTTCGGGGATGCCGATGCGTTCCTGGCGGGCGGCTCGGAGGCGGCGGTCGTCTCGCTGGGAGTCTCTGGCTTCGACGCCATGAAGGCGCTGAGCAACCGCAACGACGAGCCCGAGCGCGCCAGCCGCCCCTTCGACAAGGACCGCGACGGCTTCGTGCTGGGCGAGGGCGCGGGGGTGCTGGTGGTCGAGGAATTGGAGCACGCCAGGAAGCGCGGGGCGCGCATCTACTGCGAACTGGCGGGCTACGGCGTCAGTGCCGACGCCTACCACATGACCAGCCCCCTGCCCGATGGCACGGGCGCGGTCCGCGCCATGGCAATGGCGCTCAAGCACGGACGGATCAACCCGGAAGAGGTGGACTACATCAACGCGCACGGCACCTCCACGGGCATCGGCGACGTGTGCGAGACCAAGGCCATCAAGTCCCTGTTCGGCCAGCACGCGATGCCCGGCGGGCTGGTGGTCAGCTCGACCAAGTCCATGACCGGCCACACGCTCGGCGCGGCCGGGGCCATCGAAATGGCCGCCGGGGTGCTGGCGATCCGCGACGGGCTCGTGCCGCCGACGATCAACCTCGACGAGCCCGACCCGGAGTGTGACCTGGACTACGTTCCGCACAAGGCGCGCGAGCGCCGGGTGCGCGTGGTGCTCAACAACTCCTTCGGCTTCGGCGGCCACAACGCCACGCTCGTGGCCAGGGAGTTCGTGGATTGAAAAGGCTTTTCAACCCCATGCAATTCCTCCTGACCGCTCTCCTGGCCTTCGCGGCTTCCACCGCGGCGCGGGCGCAAAACACCCCGGAGCACATCAAAGAAGAGGCACAGAAGTGTTCCCAGGCCCTGGTAGCTGGAGACTACGAAAAAATCGTCGCCTACACCCCGGCAAAGATCGTGGACAGCATGGGCGGCAAGGCGAAGATGGTCGCCCTGGTCAAAAGAGACACGGAAGCCGCCAAGCTCAAGGGCCGCGGCATCAAGGACGTGCGGGTCGGCGACCCCGAACTGGTCCGGCGCACGGGCGACTTTCTGACCACGCTGGTTCCCACCAAGATGGTGATGAAAGTGCCCGACGGCCGGGTGGAGGCGAATACCTGGCTGCTGGGCATCTCCGGCGATGGCAACAACTGGACCTTCCTGAGCGTGGACTCGATCAGCGAAGAGCAACTGGCCTCCCTTTTTCCCGAGTTCAAAGGCAAGGTGCAGCTTCCCTCGAAGATGAAGCCGGTGTTCATCCACGATTGAACCGGGTGGAATTTGCCGGTGAAGTCCGCCGGAAGCAGACGGCCAGCGCGTCAAAACGTGCGTCGCGCGGCTTCCAGCGGCGATTTTGTAATGTTCTTCATTACAAAATAGGACTTGGCAGGAACGTGAAAACAGCCGATTTGTCGCTGCGGATACAACCTGCCCATCGAGATATGACGATTAGTCGTTCTACATCGACCTGGGTCGGTGCTCCGAAAAACACACCTGATATGCTCCTGCGTTCGAACCACTCACTCATCCACTCCCTCAAATTTAGCACCTTGCTCCTCGCAGCCACGGCGGCCACCGCCCTCTGCGCGTACGCGGGCACGGATGAAACGTCTAACGACAAGCAAAAGAACGTGATCGAAAAGCCCGTCCAGGCACCGAAATTCTACGTCGAAGTCGGTGCGGCGGGCGAGTTCGATTACCACGCCACGAAGTTCATCAGCAACGGCAGCGCCGACTTCGGCGTGGTCGGCGCGTATTCGCTGCCGGCCAAGATCGAGTCGCGCGACTTCAGCAGCACGCACGACGTGGCCACCATCGACGGCCGGTTCAACTTCGGCTACATCGTCAATCCCTTCGTGACGGTCTACGCCGGCTTCATCTACAGCCACGCGGACGGCGACAATTCCCGCCGCCTGGGCCTGGTGACGGACACCAGCGGCGCGTTCGGCGCGGTGGGCGGCCGGTACGACCTGTACGGCGACGTCGGGCAGTACCAGGCATACACGGGGGTACTGGGCACGCACCTGACCCTGCCGCGCACGATCCTCGACGCCATCCACGCGCCGCAGTTCATCAAGCCCTTCTTCAACCTGGAAGTGGGCGGCAAGTACGTCGAGCAGCAGCATGTGCGCTTCTACAGCGGTGGAGTGAACGCGGTGGACACGACGATCAACCTGTACGGCGACTCGGCGGTGTTCACCGTCCGGGGCGGGTTCGGCTACGAGCTGAAACTGGCGCGCTATTTCAGCATCAACATCGACACGGACTACGGCTTCGACACGAAGCCCGGCCGCGGCGACCGCACGCTCAACGGCCCGAACAACACGGGCTTCAACGGCATCAACAACAGCGGTGACCGATTTTACGAGTCGGTGGGTGTCAGCGCCGTGTTCAAGTTCTGACGCGCCTGCGGCCAGACTGATTTTGCACGGGGGACGGGCGGCAGCGCCCGTCCCTTTTCGTTTTCAGCGGGGTCGGGAACTACTGCTCGCGTGGCTCCGGCCCGCGTGACATCGTGCGCTCGCAACAGCGCGCCGCCGCGCGCTCCATCGCCATCGACGCCTCCTCCGGCATGAAACGCTCTTCGGCGGCCCTGCTCGCCCTGTTCCTCGCCCTGCTGCTGATCGCCAACAGCGCGGACTTTTTCTTCCGCCAGCCCTACCACGAGTGGTGGGACCTGGCCGCCAATTCGCTCTCCGTCATCCAGGCCAAGCACTTTGCCCAACTCTACGGGCCCTATTCGCGCTGGGGGTTCATGCACCCCGGTCCGGCGCTGCTCTACACCGAGGCCCTGGGCGAATGGTTGTTCTACGACGTGCTGCACCTGGTGCCCGCGCCGTTCAACGGCCAGTTGCTCCTGCACGTCCTGGTGATGACGGGGTTCTTCGCGGCGGCCTTGCAGGTTTTCACCCGCTGGCTGCCCGCAGAGAGCCGGTGGGGGTTCGTGGCGCTGGCGGTCGGCGCGGGCATCCTGCACTTCGGGGCGACCGGCGGCCTCGCCTCCTACGACCTGCTGCGCGGGGCGTCCACCTTCCAGAGCAACTGGTCGGCCCACGCGCTGGTGCTGCCGTTCCTGTGCCTGCTGACGGGGGCCCCCGCGGGGGGGGGGGGGGGGGGGGGGGGGGGGGGGGGGGGGGGGGGGGGGGGGGGG
>CALMAQ010000050.1 GCA_937859745.1 uncultured Verrucomicrobiota bacterium
GGACAAAGGGGCCGCGTCAGAAAACAAGAAAATCCTACGCCAAAGGGCTGTCGGGCGAAACACTTTGCGGCGGCTGACGGCCGCGCGGACCAGTGACTTCCCACGTAGGGCAGCTTCGTTTTGCGCGCCCAAGTCCATCCCGGAAAACCTCGGAGGTTGTGTGAAAACGCTCCCCTTTGCTGACGTGGGTTGGTAGGATCGGTGATGCGTCACATTCAGGGCACCGACCGCGCGCAGAGCTTGCTCTTGCCCGCGGCGGTGGAGGACTACGTGGGCGAGGACAACCCGGTGCGCGCCATCGAGGCGTTCGTGGACGGCTTTGATCTGGCCAAGGCGGGCTTCGTGCGGGCAGAAGCCAAGGAGACCGGCCGGCCCGGCTACCATCCGGGCGACCTGCTCAAGTTGTATCTTTACGGCTACTTGAACCGCGTGCGCTCCAGCCGCCGTTTGGAAGCAGAGATTCACCGCAACCTGGAAGTCATCTGGCTGTTGCGCGGGCTGCGGCCCGACTTCAAGACGATTGCCGACTTCCGGCGCGAGAACGCTCCGGCCTTCAAGGCGGCTTTCCGTCACTTCGTGCTGCTCTGCCGCAAGCTCGATCTGTTCGGACGCGAGTTGCTCGCCATCGACGGTACGCGCCTGAAGGCGGTCAACAGCACGGAGCGGAACTTTACGCGCGAGAAGCTCAAAACCATGCTCGCCAACGCGGACGCGCGGCTGGCCGAGTACCTCACCGAGTTGGCCAAGGCGGACGATCAGGACGCTGGCCCTTCTGCGGGTGAGCCAGCCACCAAGAACCTGGCCGAGAAGATCGCCACCTTGCAGAAGCGACGGGGCGAGTACGCGGCCATCGAAGCAGAGTTGGAGCGCACGGGCGAGAGTCAGGTGTCGCTCACCGACCCGGACAGCCGCGCGATGGCGACCTACCCGAAGGTGGGTGTCGGCTACAACGCCCAGGTGGCCGTCGACGCCAAGCACCAGCTCATCGTCGAACAGGAGGTCACCAACCTGGGCAGCGACCTGGGGCAGCTCGCCCCCACCGCCATCCCGGCCAAGGAGGCCCTCGGCGTGGAGACCATCCAGGCCACCGCCGACCGGGGATATTACAAGGGCGAGGACATCGCGGCGTGTGCGGGCGCAGGCATCATCGCCTTCGTGCCCAAGCCACTCGGACGCGGAGCCGCGGCGAGCAGCGGTCGCTTCCCCAAGGAAGCGTTTATCTATGATGCGGCGGCCGACGTGTACCGCTGCCCCAACGGCGAGACCTTGCCGCGCCACGGCGCTTCTACCACGCGCGGCCACCGCCTGCTCCTCTACTACCACCCGACGGCTTGCCGACGTTGTCCGCTCCGGGCGCAGTGCACCTCCAACCCACGCTGGCGACGCATCGCCCGCTGGGAGGGTGAGGCGGTACTCGATGCGATGGCGGCGCGGTTGGCCGCCAACCCGCAGATGACCCGCCTGCGACGCAACACGGTCGAACATCCCTTCGGCACGATCAAGCACGCCATGAACCAGGGCCACTTCCTTTTGAAAGGGCTGCGCCAGGTGCGCGCGGAGTTTAGCCTGAGCGCGCTTGCCTACAATCTGCTGCGGGTGATGAACATCGTGGGTGTCAAAGCCCTGGTAGAGGCCTTGCGGCGGCGCTTACGCGCTCTCGCACGGGCTCCCCGGTGCGCCCACGGCTTCGGAGGCTGGTTTTACGCCCGCAGGTTCGCTTTGATCGCCCGCCGCGAGCAAAACTTCGTCGCGGCTGGCCTGCTCGCCTGAACAAACCGCCGAGCCAGCGTTTTCACACAACCTCACTGGTATTTTGGAGTGTATCAATCTGATAAGAACTGGTTTCTGTGCCCCCGATGGGACAGGGCAGTCGCAAAAACTCGTCTCACTAATCAGCGTCTCAAATCCAGCTTTGGAGATGAGTTCGTGAGACCCAGTTTCGGACAGGTGCCGGGGCACATTCGCCACGTTCTTGTGGTACATCGGTCCGTAGGACAGGATGACCGCTGATCGGTGTAGGCACTGCACCTTCCACTCTCCTCACTTCAATCTTCCGGCTTCTCCTTCGCCGGTGATCCCTGCGGCACGTCTACACTCGGGTTCGCGTTCGCGTTCGCTGGCTTGTTCGCTGCCTCTGTCTCCTCGCGCTCCGCTTCCGCCTGACGCCGCTGCTCCCGCGCGTGCGCCGCTTGCTCCCGGCGCGTCTGTGTGCGCGCTCGCAGGTTCCAAACGTCCCCGGCCGACAGTTGCAGCACGGTCAGAATGCCCACTACGGTCAGCGCGCAGACGGTGACGTACAACCCCACCAGCCCGACCGATGCCGCCACCGACGGCGGCCGACTGCGAAAGAGCCGGATGATGGCCACAGCCTCGTTCACCAGCCGCCCGGCGGGCACGTTGGCTTGGCGGTTCTTCCGCAACTCGGCCACCAAGAGCGGCAACGCCTCCGGCTGCACGTCCTCTCCGCCTCCGGGTCCCGGCACGGTCTCGGTCAACGCCACGCCCTTGGCCCGGAGTTCACGCAACACCCGGCCTTGCCGCCACACGCCGGCCGCGCTCAGGGCGGTGACCACGCCCAGGTAGGTCAACAACCCGCCGCCGCCCAGCCGCTGGTTCACCGCGATCAAGCCCGCGCCAGCCAGGACCCGGAACGCGGCCCGCAGCAGCGGATGACGGCTGAACACCGTCTCGTTGAGCACCTGCCCACCGTCCAGCGGCAGCAAGGGCAACAGGTTGGCCGCGTTGAGGAGCACGAAGACGTACCCGGCCGTGTGGCAGGTCGCGTTTCCCGAGAACCTTCCCAGCCACACCAGTCCGAACCCGAGGGCAATCCCCGGCACCGGTCCCGCCAGCGACACCAGCACCCGCTGCCAACCCACGGCGGTTGTGCCCACCCCGGCCGTGGCCGCGCCAAAGAACGGGATGAAGAAGAGCCGCACGTTGCGGTAGTCGAAGCGCCGCATGGCGACGAAGTGCCCGGCCTCGTGAACCAGCAGCACCACGCCGACCACCGCGAGCAGGGAAGCCTTCCAGTGCATCAGCAAGGAGGCCACCGCCACGAACAGCACCAGCGAGATGGCCAGCAGCACCAGATTCCCTTTCACCGAGGCGGTCCGTTCTGCCGCCACGAGCCGGCGTAGGATCTTGACGGAGATGTCGCCCGAGCCATCGGCCTGCGTCTCGGCAGTGGCAAGCGCACGCCCTTCGCGCTCCACCCGCCGCTCCTCGGCGGTGACTTCCTCGGGGGTCATCCGCACGAACAGGCCGCGCCGCAGGTGCAGGGTCATCGCGCTTTGCTCGATCTGCCAGTGCAGCTCGGCCAGCTCGTCGAAAGAGCGCACGGGCACGGGCGGGTTGCCACGGGCACGCTCGGCGTCGAGCCGCCGCTGATGCACCGTGTAAACCTCCGCCGGAGCCCTGCCCGGCAGATGCCGCGCGACGAAAGCGGTGTCCAGCCGCGCCGGTTGGTCGGAGGTGAGGAGCAGCCGTCCATCCTGCAAGCGGCTAAAGAAGTTCCCCTGCCCCTGCTGCGCGGCGGGCACGCCGGCCCTCTCAACGTAGAGCAGGCTGGCGACGGTCTCGCCGGTGGGTTCGCGCAGGAAGCAGCCCGCCGTTTTGCTCGGCAACAAGCGGCTCTGGTTCAGATGAAACACCGGCTCTGCAAAGCCGAGCACCCGACACGCCCGCTCCAGCCGTTCCAAGGAGGAGAGCACCTCGTCGGGCAGGGCCGCACGGTCCACCTGAATGGCCGCCAACGGCCTGGGAAAAGCAAAGCCACCCGGCGTGTAGGCTCCCTGGTCCGTGAGCTTACGGAACCCGGCGATGATCACCCGCCACGAGCGGGTCAGCCGCCAGCACTCCCGCCACGAGAGTCGGGCGAGGCCCAAGCGGAAGTACTCCGGCGCGGACAGAGGATCAGCCGATGGAGCAGTTTCGAGAGCAGGCATGGATGGGGGGCAACCAGTTTCTGTGGTGACACAGAGACGCCGCTTTGTCTATTTGACTCGAAACGCGATCAGAGCGCGCAGAGGTCCGGCACGTCCACCCTCACTGTTCTGGCGTAGCAGCGCACCACCCGTGCGTGGATTGCAGTCCGAAAATTTCCCTCTGACAAGATTGCTACTTAGATTTCACTTGCCGCCTCGCCGCCGCTGGACGCGCTTTGAGGGTGTTCTTTTTGCCGGTAACGGCAGCCGCCGGACGCTTCCTCTCTGCCCTGCCCTTCTTCCCAACGCGGCTGCTGCTCTTCGCTGTTGATTTGGGTGAAGGCGACTTCTTGGCCGCTTTTGCTGCCGCGGCTCCGGCGCGTGCGAGCCGGTAAGCCGTGGAGCGTGACACCTTCAGTAGGCGGCACACGTCCGTCACGCTGTTGGCGGGATCGGCCAGGAGCGACATGGCCATCGTTTGTTTACGGGTGTCCGTGTTCTTTGGCCGTCCACCCACGCGGCCACGCGCCCGTGCGGCGGCCAGCCCCGCCAAGGTGCGCTCCCGGATCAACGCGCGCTCGAACTCCGCCAGTGAGGCAAAGATATGGAAGATGAGTTTGCCGCCTGGTGTCGTGCTGTCGATGTTCTCGACCAAGCTCTTGAAGCCGCGGCCACCGCGTTCCAGCATGCGGACAGTCTCCAACAGGTCGCGCAGATCGCGTCCCAGCCGATCCAGACGTACCACCACGATCAGGTCGCCTTTGCGGGCATGGGCGATCATCTCGTCCAGGCCGGGGCGCGAGGCACGGGCACCGGAAGCGACGTCGCGGAAGATCTTCTCGCAGCCGGCACGCCGCAGCTCGTCTTCCTGCGGCTCGGTGCTCTGATCCGAGGTGCTCACGCGGCAGTAGCCAATTCGCATGCGCCGAGTTGTGTCACGAACTCAACCCACAATCAAGAAATGGCACGTTGATTTGTGAGACGGGTTTTTGGCACACCTGCTTATCTCTGACACCCTTCTTTCTCCAGAGGGCGCTCCTTCGGGTCAAATATCGGAGGAGGTTGTGTGAAAACGCTCCCCTTTGCTGACGTGGTTTGGTAGGATGGGTG
>CALMAQ010000051.1 GCA_937859745.1 uncultured Verrucomicrobiota bacterium
GCGGATGACGGATGACGGATGTCGGATCTCGGCGGCAGGGAAGATTAGTCGCAGGACGCCCAAAAGGGAAAGAAGGCTTTTCCCGAGGGGGTTTGCTCTGTTTCAGAGCCGATGACGTGCCGCGCGGCCTTCCCCATCCGTCATGCCTCATCCGTCATCCGCTGGCACACCCGATGCTTTAGAACGGGTCCCGTGGTTCAACCTAATTGCAGGGCACGGTTCACGGCGGCGGATTTCGACTTCATCGTGCGGATTCTCGCCCGTTCACAGAGGGAAAGCGTCTCTCTGGTCAAGCTGCTCACCGACAAGGAAGCGTTGGATCAACTCCTCGACCACGAGGCGCTGACCGACGCCATCCTGTCGCAAAATGGTCATCTGTCCATTTCTGCGCAGTTCTACTTCTACATTTTAACCAGGCGCGTCCTGCGTCGCGCGGGGCTGGAAGATCGCGCGCTGTGCGATTATCTCGCCTCCCTGCTCGACGAGTTCACGCGCAGCGCCGCGTTGCGCCAGCCGGTGCCGGGGGGCGCGGCCGGGGAAACGGCGCGCGGCCTGGTGTACCTGTCCGACCTGCTGCTGGCGTTACGCGAGGCCACCCCTGCGCAGACGTTCCTGCTGCGGGCGCGGTTGGGCGACTACACGCTGTTCCTGACGGGCATCTTCCCCGAGAACATCGAGCGCCGCCGCTGCCGCCGGGGCGCGCCGGGTTGCTCGTTCTACGAAGAAATGGGCCGCACGAGCTACCTCGCCGCCGCCCGCCACGAGGCCGCGCGCCACCGCGGCCTGACGAACGTGTTCACGGGATTGGCCGAGGGGTTCCACGAGATCCGCCTGGCGCTCAACCAGCTTGCCGACCGCCTGCTCAACCTGGGCGACGACTCCGCCGCCACGGCGGGCGGCCTGGCGCTGTTGAACTAAGGCGGAAGGCGGAAGGCAGAAGGAAAACAAGCATTCATCACCCGAACATTTCTTTCGCTGTCTCTCCGTCGTCCGCCATCCGCCATCCTTCTGCCCCTCCACCTTCCACCTTCCGCCTTCCGCTTTCCCATGAACGCCACGCTTTTCAGCGACATTCAGCGGCTGTTCGAGCGCACCTACGCCGCCGTGGGCATTAACCTGGAGGATTGCCTGATCGACCGGGGGCGCTGCGGCCAGCTCTCGCGGCTGGCGGGCGCGTCCGCACGCGAACTGAGCGAATTGGCGCGCACCTTCCTGCGAACCGTGGACGGGCGGCTGCACGTCGGCATCTACTATTCACGCCTGCTGATCGAGGAACTCGAACGACAGGATCCACGCCAGGGTTTGTGCGACGGCAACATTCGCTCGCTGATCGCCTTCGTCGAGGAGATCGACCACGCGCTGCACGCCTCCCTGCGCTTCCAGCGCGGCGAGCGCGCCATCGGCAGCGAGGCATTCGCGCGCAACCTCGAACTCCAGGCCCAGGTGGACACCTACCTCGTGCTGCTGATGTTCGTGGCGTTCTTCCGCAAAGCCCAGCGCGTCTCGCGCACGGACCGCCGCTGGTTGCGCTTCCATCTCTTCGCCCGGCACGACCCGCGCGCCTACCGCGATCCGAACCTGCGCGGGCGCTACCTGGAAACGACGCAACTGGCCCGGCGGTACACGCGCTACCTCGACACGATCAACGGCCTGCGGCGGCTGGAGGAAATCCGGGCGTTCCACGCGCTGGACTACCCGGCCAAGAAGCAGCACATCCTGGCGCTGCCCGCGCGCTCGCGCGCCCCGGGCGGCAGGGACGGAGCCGGGCCGGAAATTGTCCCGCCCGCGGCATGAGCGTCGGAATTTGTCACCGGGATGCGAATAGGCTCGTCTCCCTGAACGGCCGGCGGTTATGCACGGGCCTTTCCCATGGACCCCGATCCTTCCAACCGCCCCGCCAGCTTCTCCACCGCCACCCTCCCCGCGTGGGACGGCAGCCTCCCGCTCGCCGTTGGCTTCGGCATGCTGGCGGCGTTCGTGGGAGCCATTCTCTGGGCCACGCTCGTCGCCGCGACGAACGTCAAGATCGGCTTCGCGGCCGTCGGCGTCGGGTTTCTGGTCGGTTGGGCGATGCGCCGGGCCGGACACGGGCGCACGCCGGTGTTCGGCTACATCGCCGCCGTGCTGTCGCTGCTCGGTTGCGTGGTGGGTGACGTGTTGACCGACTGCGTGTCCGTGGCGCAACAACACGGCCAGCCAGCGCTCGACGTGATCGGCCACCTGACGCCATCCATCGCCGTAGACCGACTCCAGGCGGGTTTCCAGCCGCTGGACGCGCTGTTCTACTTCCTGGCGGTCTCGGCCGGATACCGGAACGCTTTTTCCCCGCGCTGAATTCCGGGCGGCGGCAAAAAAGCGGCTTTCTGTTTGCGCGCGGTGGCGGTGGTGGGATTATATTGCCGCCAAGCATGTTCACCCTCACCGTCCTGGGTAGCGGCAGCGCGGGCAACTGCGCGCTGCTCGCCACCGACCAATGCCGCCTGCTGGTGGACGCGGGCCTGAGCGCGCGGCAGATCGTCGTGCGCCTGGAGCAGGCGGGCGTCCGGCCCGAGGAACTCGACGGCGTGCTGCTGACCCACGAGCACTGCGACCACGCGGGTGGCCTGGAGGTGCTCTGCCGCAAGCACGAATCGCTGCCCATCTACTGCAACCCGCTGACGGCGGAGGTGATGCGGCGCGAGGGCAACTGCCTGGGCAAGCACCGCAACTGGCGCCTGTTCCAGACCGGGGCCGACTTCGAGGTCAAGGACGTGGCGGTGCAGACCTTCGCCGTGCCGCACGACGCCGTGGAGCCGGTGAACTTCATGTTCCACCACGGCCGGGCCGCGCTGGGCTACCTGACGGACCTGGGTTTCGCCACGAAGCTGGTCCACGAGCGGGTCCGGGCGGCGACGACGCTGCTCATCGAGACCAACCACGACACGGCGCTGCTCAACGCGGACACCAAGCGGCCGTGGGCGGTCAAACAGCGCATCACGAGCCGCCACGGCCACCTTTCCAACGAGGCGGCGGCAGGCGTCGTGGCGACGCTGCTCGCGGGCGGAGCCAAGCTGCGGCGCGCGGTGCTGGGTCATCTCAGCCGTGACTGCAACCGGCCCGAACTGGCCATCGAGACGATGCGCCGCCTCGGCGGCGAGGGTGTGGCGGAGCTGGAAATTTTGGCGGCGGCGCAGGGCGAGGTGAGCGCCCGGCTGGTGGTGGCGGACCGCCCCGAGGAGCCGCCCGCCCCGGAGGCCGCGAGCGGGCGCGTGGGCGAGGAAGCCCCGCCGCGGGTTGCCCGCAAGCGCAACGACCTGCTGCAACTCGACCTCTTTGGCACGGCCGCCGCCTAGCGCGCCGCGCGATTCTGCTTTCCATGCTCGACCCCGCGCCGTCCACCGACCAGACGCGCATCCGCCACGAGGTGCCGGTGATGTTTTACGACACGGACTGCGCCGCCGTGGTCCACAACATCGCCTACCTGCGCTTCATCGAGGCGGCGCGCACGCTGCTGGCCGGGCAGTTGGGCATGAGCCTGGCCGAGATGGCGCGCAGCCAGCAGTACCCGGTCGTGGTGCGGACGGAGATCGACTACAAGCGGCCCGCCGTACTCGGGGATACACTGGTGGTTGACGGCTGGCTGGAGCGGGTGGAAAAAATCCGGTTCTGGTGCGCCTTCACGATCAAGCGCCAGGGCGACGACGCGACCGTGTTGATCCGCTGCCGCCAGATGCTGGCCCTGGTGCAGATGCCCGCCGGCAAGCCCATCCGCCTGCCCGACGAGTGGCAAACGCGCTTCGGCCACCTGCGCGACGGCAACCCGAGCGAGGAAGACGCCCTCGCGCGGATGCACGGCGGGCAGGTGCTGGGATAACGGATCACTTCTGCAGCCCGGCGCGGAAGATTTGTCGAGCTGCGCGCCAGTCCCGCATCGCTGTGCAGCGCTGCAATAACGTGATGTCCAACCCTGGCAACAAACGGCTGTGGCCAGTTAAAAGCTCGTAGCCGCTAGCGTCTGGCCGCAGGGCATGAACGATTAGTTTCCCCGACCGCCAGAACCAGACTTCCGGCACCGCGAACTGACGGTACAATTCCAACTTCTCCACTCCGCCGCTGGTCAAAGCGATTTCCAACACCAAGTCGGGAAACTCTTTTTCACCACCCAAACAATAGGATTCGTCTGGTTCCGCGCCAGCCCTTTTAGATTCCAGCCGCATCGTCGCTTGTCCGCGCATCGTGATGTCGATGTCAGTTTTTTCGTTCAGGTACATCTCCAGCAGATTGCCCATCCATTTTTTTATGCGCTCATGCTCATTGGACGTCGTCATGATTTCGAGAACGCCGCCCAAGTAATAGAGGCGTGGGACCGACCGGTCATCGCCGAGCAGATTGTCCAGCGCCAGATAACGTTCCCAGGATATTCCTTGATAAACGGCCCTTTGCTCGGGTTCATAGCCGTCGATAGTCGGCACGTCGGGCTGTAACAACTCGGCAACGGCGTAGGCTTGCTCGCAAGCGCCTGCTTCTTCCGGGTCAGCAAGAAGTGCTTTCACCATGCCGCAACATTATCGGAAGCGAAGACAGCATGCAATCTCTTGCGGAAACCGTTGATCTGCCAAACCGACGAGGCAGGCTTCGCTGCATAGCAGACCAAAGCCCGGGCCGAAGAATAAACCGGCGCGGCGATCTGGCCGGTCACATATCAGCGCCACGCCTGCCGCAACGGCCCGTCCACGCCGTAGACCGGGTCGTGCTTCGGCAGGGGCAGGGCCGCGATGTTCTTGTCCGCCTGCGGACGCTCGCCGGGTCGGCCGCGCAGCAGGTCCCAGGTGTGGCCGTCGGGATAGGCCCCCACCACGCCGAAGTCCGGGCTGCCGCCCAGGTGGCAGTGGCCGACCCCGGCGGGGATCACCACCAAGTCCCCCGCGCGCACGACCGCCGTGATGCCGCCCCCGCCCTCGCCGCCGAAACGCACCGTCGCCTGCCCGGCGTAGACGCCCAACGCCTCGTGGCTCGTGGAGTGGTAGTGGTGGAAAGGATAGATACCGTTGCGCCACTGGCCCTTCCAGTCCCAGCGCGCGAAGGTCGCCTCGAACGCCGCCGCCGGATCGTCGGGCGGCAGCTTTAACGCAGCGCGGTACACCAGCAGCGGCAGGCGCGGGTTGTTCGGGATCGGGCCGTTGTCCTTGAGGAGGTGCCTTTCAACGTCGGGCGCGGGGTTGGGCGGATTCATGGTCGTGCCCCTGAATCGCACGCGCGCCGCCCGTTCGGGGGTGGCGGGCTCGGCGTTTTCGGCGGATGTTCGCCCCGCGATGAAGCCACCGACGATTTTCCACAAGGACGAAACCGAGAACACCGCCGCCGCGCGCACCGTCCCCACCCGCGCGGAGATGCCCGCCGCCGACACCTGGGACCTCACGGCGCTCTATCCCGAGGTGGCCGCCTGGCAGGCCGACCTGGAAACCGTCCGGGCCGACTTCCCGCGCATGCTGGAGTTCAAGGGCAAGCTCGGGGAAAGCGCCGCCAGCCTCCTGGCCGCGTTGGAATGGGAAAAGGGGCTCGGCCTCCGGATCGAGCGCCTCTACAGCTACGCCTCGCTGCAAACCAGCGAGGACGGCAGCAACGCCGACTTCCTCTCGCGCGAGGCGCAGTTGGAAAACCTCCTGACCCGCATCGGCGAGGCCACGGCGTTCTTCGACCCGGAAATCCAGGCCATCCCCGATGCGGTGTTCGCCGGGTTCCTGGCCGACCCCGCGCTCGCCCCCTGGAAGACGCGCCTGGAGAAAACCCGCCGCTTCAAGCCGCACATCCTCTCCGAGGCGGAGGAGCGGCTCCTCGCCCTCGGCGCAGCGGCGCTGGCGGGCCACCGGGAAACGTTCGGCCAGTTGAGCAACGTGGACATGCGCTTCGGCACGGTCCGCGACGAGCATGGCCGCGAGGTGGAGCTGACGCAGAGTTCGTACTCGTCCTTCCTCCACAAGCGCGATCCCGCGGTCCGCAAAGCGGCGTTCCACCAGTTCTACCGCGAGTTCAGCGACCATAAATTTACCTTGGCCGCGGCCCTGGCCAGTTCGGTCAAGGGCGACGTGTTCCGCGCCCGCGCGCGCCACTATCCCTCGGCGCTGGAGAAGGCGCTGTTCGCCGACCGCATCCCGGCGAGCATCTACGACCGCCTCATCGCCAGCGTCCACGCCAACCTCGCGCCCCTGCGCCGTTACTACGACCTGCGCCGCCGCGTGCTCAAGCTGGAGACGATCCACCAGTACGACACCTATGTGCCCATGGTCGGCAACGTGGAAACGCACACCAGCTTCGACGAGGCCATCACGCTCGTCGTGGACGCGCTCCACCCGCTGGGCAAGGATTACGTCTCGATCCTGGAGGAGGGCCTGCGCCGGGGCCGCTGGTGCGACCGCTACGAGACCAAGGGCAAGCGCAGCGGCGCGTTTTCCAGCGGCAGCTACGGCAACCCGCCCTTCATCCTCATGAACTACAAGGCCGACGTGTTCACCGACGTGTACACCCTGGCGCACGAGGCCGGGCACTCCATGCACACCTGGCACTCGCAGCGTTCGCAGACCTACCAGGATTATGATTACCCCATCTTCCTGGCGGAAGTCGCCTCGACGTTCAACGAGGAACTGCTCACGCACCACCTGCTCGAAAAGACCACCGACCCGCAGATGCGCGCCTACCTCATCAACCGCCAGATCGACGACCTGCGCGGCACGCTCTACCGGCAGACGATGTTCGCCGAGTTCGAGAAGATCATCCACGCGATGGAGGAAGCGGGCGAACCGCTGACGCTGGAGTCGTTCAAGGCGGCGTACCACGGCCTGCTGGAAGCGTACTTCGGCCCGGACTTCACCCTCGACCCGGAACTGGACCTGGAATGCCTGCGCATCCCGCACTTCTACAACGCTTTCTACGTCTACAAGTACGCCACGGGCATCTCGGCGGCGGTAGCCCTGGCGCAGAAGGTCCTCCGGGGCGGCCCGGCGGACCTGGAGGCCTACCTGGGCTTCCTGCGCTCGGGCGGCAGCGAGTACCCGCTGGAAACCTTGCAGAAGGCAGGCGTGGACCTGAGCACCCCCGCCCCGGTGGACGCGGCACTGGGCCTGTTCTCGAAACGGGTGGACGAACTGGAGACGCTGCTGGCATAAAGCCGACGTGCCCACCACCCCACTCTTCCCCGGCTGGTACGCCGGCCCCGAGATCCGCTGTTTCGCGGGCCGGTACTACGTCTATCCGACCTCCTCGCGCCCGTTCGAGGAACAAACCTTTTTCGAGCGCTGGTCGTCGGACGACCTCGTGCAATGGCGCAACGAGGGCGTCATCCTCGACTTCGCCGACGTGCCCTGGTCCACGAATGACGCGGCGTGGGCTCCCTCGTGCGCGGAGTACCGCGGCAAGTATTGTTTCTACTTCAACGCCGGTGGGGGCGGACCTGGAACGGGCAGGGCATCCGGCGGTGGGTCGATGGACATCCCGTCCACGGTCATCACGTCCACCTGCCAGGATCCGAAGAGGGGCCGCACCAGGGCGAAGGCAAACCTCGCCCTGCCATGGGTGCAGCGCACCAGGGCGAGATACGTGCCGCGGAGGACGAAGCGTTGTTCCTGCCAATCGAAGTCGCTGTTCACGAGGCTGGTTTCCTGCGTGAAGGTTTGCAGGGGGCCGAGCGGCGAGAGGCCTTGCAGGAACCGGTGCCGCTCCTCCACGGGAAAGGCCCCGAGCAGGCGCTCGCTGCTGCGCGCGGTGAAGACGGCGGGGTCCCAGCGTTCGCCCATGGCATCCACGGTTTCCGCGCCGAACTGCTCCGCCCCGGCGCGCTGGGTCGAGAGCCACCAGCCGTAGGCCGCCGGGAACGCGAGGAACGCGACCAGGAACGCCAGCAGCAGCCCCGCCACGGGCAGCAGGACCCAGCGCCTGCCCGTTTCGCGCCGGTGCTTCGTGAAGGCGCTCACGTCGGCGGAAAAAGCCAGGTAGCCCGCCAGCACCAGGTACAGGACGGCCGCCGCCAACGGCGGCGCGTTGAACAGAGAACCGGCGGGCGAGGGCTGTCCCGCCGCCCCCCCACCCGCGCCAAGGGCGGAATCCGTGAGCCGGGCGATCTGGATCAGGTTCGCCGCGCCGAAGAGGAAGCTGAACACGGCCAGCAACCAGCGCGTCCAGTTCCATCCCGACCACAGCGCGAAAAACACCGCGCACACCAGCCCCAGCCGCACCAATGCGGAGGAAGAGGTCCAAAACACGAAGCCGCCGCCCGGGGTGGTCGTCACGATGTAGCCGCCGAACGCGCGGAACACCAAGCCGCACAGTTCCGCGACGGCGATCAAACCGAAGAGCGCCCACAGGATCGTCACGCCGCGCCGCCAGCTCGCATCCCCTTCGCGGCCCACGGCGGTGGACAGCAGCAGGCTCGTCCCCTTCACCGGGTCCGGCACCGAACGGATGCGCCGGGGGCTGGAGCCTGGGGAAGCAGGCGTCGAGGAGGGAGGGAAATCAGCCACGCTCGGGCCAGGATGCACCCTCCGGCGGGGGTGCGTCAAGGAGTCGGGGGGGGGGGGGGGGGGGGGGGGGGGGGGCGGGGCGCCCCCCCCCCCCCGCCGGGGGCGGGGG
>CALMAQ010000052.1 GCA_937859745.1 uncultured Verrucomicrobiota bacterium
TTTCCCCGCTGAGTCGCCCCCGCCACATGACTCGCGAAGCCCCCCTTCGCCTTCCCCGGCCTGGACCCCCAGCGCGGAGTCCGCCGCCAGCACAAACGCCACCTGGCTGAGGCACCACACCGACACCGATTCGTCCGCGGCCCTGCACCGCTGGTCGGTAGAGCACCGCGAGACCTACTGGACACAGGCCATCGAGCGGGTGGGCATCCGCTTCCAGCGTCGACCCGCGCGCGTACTGGAGGCGTCGGCTGGCGCGGGCGCGCTGGCTACCAGGGGCGGCGCTCAACGTCGTGGACACCCCTTCACGCTCGTGGCGGAGGCCGCGTAGCCCGCGTTGCTCGGCACAGTTTCCGCGTGGGGCGATGCCGCGCAGCTCAAATCCTGACCGGGTTGCGAAACGGCCCGGGCTGGCTATTGCTCTTTATGGGCCTACCGCTCCCCTCGCCGGCCGGACAATTTTCTGTGGACGACCAGATGCTCGTTTATCTGCGCGCTCTGAGCACGCAATATCCTAATATAGACGCCACGCTCGCCGCTATCGCCGGCCTGCGCGGAGCGCTCACGCTGCCCAAAGGCACGGTGCATGTCATCAGCGACGTGCACGGCGAGTTCAAGAAGCTCATCCACGTCATCAACAACGCCTCGGGCAGTCTGCGTCCGCTCGTGGAAACCACCTTCGGCAAGCGGCTGAGCGGGGGCGAAAAGCTCGACCTGCTCAACATGATCTACTATCCGCGCGAGACCTACCCGCTGCTCGCCGAGCGCCTGCCCGACGCCCCGGCGCGACGGCAGTTCCTGCGGCGGCAGACGCGGCTGGAGATCGAACTGCTCCGGCGGCTCTCGCGCCCGTACCGGCTGGAGACGGTCGAGAAGGTCTTCCCTGCGTTCTACCGGGCGCTGCTGCGCGAGCTGGTATTCTCGGCCTACCTGCAGCGCAGCGACGACTACATCGACGGCATGCTCGACGAGTTCGTCGCGCATGGCCAGGAACTCACGTTCCTGCGCCTGCTCGCGCGCGTCATCCGCAACCTGCTGTTCTCGGAGTTGATCGTCGCGGGGGACTTCGGCGACCGCGGTCCGCGCATCGATCGGGTGATCGCTTACGTCATGCGCCAGCCCAACGTGGCGGTCACCTGGGGCAACCACGACATGTCGTGGATGGGTGCCTGCCTGGGCCAGGAGGCGTGCATCGCCAACGTGCTGCGGATCAGCCTGCGCTACCAGCGGCTCTTCCAACTGGAAATGGGCTACGGCATCCCCATGGCTCCGGTGGAAAAGCTCATTCGCGACGTGTACCACGACGACCGCGCCGAGTTCTTCCCCTGTCGCGGCAAGGGCATCCGCGATCCGCTGACGATGTCGCGCATGCAGAAGGCGATGGCCGTCATTCAGTTCAAGCTTGAGGGACAGACGGTCGCGCGCAACCCGAACTTCGGGCTCTACCACCGCCGCCTGCTCCACCATATCGACCCCGAGGAAGGCTCCATCGAGATCGAGGGCAAGGTGTACGCCCTGCGCGACGGCTACCTGCCGACGGTGGACTGGCGCGACCCGTACAAGCTCTCCGCGGACGAGGAACGCTGCATGGCGCAACTGCGCCTTTCCTTCCTCCAGAGCCAGACGTTGTGGGAGCAGATGTCCTACCTGGAGCGCAAGGGCCGGATGCACCTGGTGCGCGACTACAACCTGATCTTCCACGGCTGCGTGCCGGTCGGCGAGGAGGGCGAATTTCTGCCCATGCGTGTGGACGGCGCGGAGTACCGCGGGAAGGAGCTGTTCGACGCGCTCAACACGGCGGTGCACGCGGCCTTCCGCGAGAAGCAGCCGCAGCACCTCGACTTGTTGTGGTACCTGTGGTGCGGACCGCTCTCGCCGTTGTTCGGCAAGGACAAGATCGGCACGTTCGAGATGTACTTCCTTGCCGACAAGGAAACGCACCACGAGACCAAGAACCCGTACTTCAAATTGATCCACGAGAAGGAGTTCTGCCGGCGGGTCCTCGCCGATTTCGGCGTGGACCAGGAGCACGGATTGATCGTCAACGGCCATGTGCCGGTGAAGATCGAAAAAGGCGAATCGCCCATGAAGAAGAGCGGCCAGGCGATCACCATCGACGGCGCGTTCTCGGAGGTCTACGGGGACAACGGCTACACGCTGGTCCTGGACGCGGACCGGACCTACCTCGCGCAGCACCACCATTTCGAGAGCATCAGCGAAGCCATCACGCAGGGGTCGGACATCATTCCGACGATCCAGGACGTGGGCGTCTTCAATCCGCCCCGGCGGGTGGCTGACACGAGCGAGGGTGAAACGTTGCGGCATGAGATCGCGGCGTTGGAACTGCTCCTGCGGGCGTACCAGGGGAACGTCCTGCCCGAGCGCACGCTGTGAGCCGTGCGCATTGCGCCTGACGCGACCGACTGTTGCCCCCGCCGTCCACGGCGCGATTATCAGCACCGACCTCTGTCCAGCGGCCCGGCCTTGCGGCGAGCCTGCAGGTTGAGGAACTCGACGAACACGGAGGAATCGACGGCGAAGTAGATGTAGCCTTTGGAAAGGTGTTGATCCCGGGCAGCGTCGCTTTGGGGAAGCAAGCACACGAGCAACGGTGCAAAAACCCTTGAGAAATCACTTGCCAGTTCCGTGCTGGTGAGTGAAGTGTCGTTTCCACCATTCCAGCATGCCGTTCGGCGTTGCCTGCCATGCGTGTTCGTGCTGATAGCGCTCAGTAGAAATTCCAGCGTAGCTCAGTGGTAGAGCGGGCGACTGTTAATCGCCTGGTCGTAGGTTCGAATCCTACCGCTGGAGCCATCGCTTAGAAGTCTGTTTCTCCTCTAAGAGCCTGATTTTTCGAGGGAAATGCTAATTTTCGTTCTTCCCAATTCCCGCTCAATCCTGCCGCAAAACAGCGGAACTGGCACGATCCCCACACGCGCTGGGCACGTTAACCCCGTGTGGAGTTGGGACTTTATCAGCGACCGCACCGACAATGGAGGCAAGCTGCGCCTCCTTCCGATCATCGACGAACACAACACCGGCTGCCAGCGCGGCTACGTGGCTCGATGTGCGATTCTCAAGGGCGAACTCTAGTCTGACCTTAGCCATCGGCTTCATTGAAAAGCTATATGTCCACATGGGTCCCACCCATCATGGAAGTACAAACGCGTTCAAGAGATGACGTTCGAAAAAGGTCAGGCGATCGCTGACCGTGACCGGTCAAGGGAAATGGCAGATCGCCGGGTGAGAATCACCAGCGGCGCGAGCCACTTAGACAACGAAATTCACACGCTAAGAGACTTTCTGACCGATGATTTCACTCAGCTCGACCTTATCCACGTTGGATAAAGTCGGGCCGAGGGGCAGCGTTGGCTGGCACGCCGCCAGGGGAATTGACGGGGCAATGTCCCTCCGCACGGCAGAGGCACCGAGCGAGCCCGGTAAGCCCGGGCATCGATTTGTCGGATTTCGTTGGTCCGGTTGACAGTCGGTACGTACCCGCGTAGGCATTCCGCATTGCCCGACGCCCCTCAACCCGCCGTTCCTGACAAAGCACCCAACCCGCCCGACGGAAGCGGACGCAAACGCTTCGTGCAGGCATTCATCTGGACCGCCTTACTGCTCGTTTTCGGCGCAGCGTTCTACTTCGTTTCCGGCCGCAAGGGAGAAGCATCTCCCCAGAACGCGCGGCGGCAATTCGGGCCGGTGAACGTGGTTCCTGTCACGGCCAAGAAAGGTGACATCGGCGTCTACCTGGAGGCGATTGGCACCGTCACCCCCGTTTTCACGGCCTCCATCGTCAACCAGGTCACCGGCAACGTGGTCGCCGTCCATTTCCAAGAAGGTCAACTCGTCAAGAAGGGCGACCCTTTGCTCGACCTGGACGCGCGGCAGTACGAGGCCACGTTGCTCCAAGCACAGGGAACGCTCGAAAAAGATCAAAGCTCGCTGTCCAAGGATCAGATCGATGCGGACCGGTATCAGGCGGCCTGGGCGCGCAACGCGATTTCCAAACAGCAACTCGACGACCAGATGAAACTGGTCAAGCAGGACGAGGGGCAGGTAAAAAACGATCAGGGACTGGTGCAGTACGATCAGGTGCAGGTCGATTACTGCCACATCCACGCGCCGTTCAACGGCCGGGTTGGCCTGCGCCTGGTGGACCCGGGCAATCTGGTGACGGCGGGCAGCAGCGCGAGCCCGCTGGTGGTGGTCACCCAGTTGCAGCCTATCACGGTGATCTTCACCCTGCCGGAGGACAACCTCGGGGCGGTCCAGGAACAACTCGCCAAGGGCACGAAACTGGCCGTGGACGTTTTCGACCGCTCCGCGCAGACAAAGATCGCATCCGGCGAGCTGCTGGCCCTAGATAATCAGATCGACACCACCACCGGCACGTTGAAGGTGCGGGCGATCTTCCCGAACGATGACCTGCGGCTCTTTCCCAACCAGTTCGTCAACGCCCGGCTGCTGGTGCAGACCCTCCAGGGCGTCACGCTGATTCCCTCCGCCGCCATCCAGCAAAATGGACAGACCTCGTTCGTGTACGTCGTGCAGGACGGCGTCGTGCACCAACGCACCGTCAAGCCGGGTGTTACCGACAACGGCATGACCCAGGTGGACGCCATCAACCCCGGCGATGTGGTGGCCAACAGTTCCTTCGACAAGCTGCAGGACAACGACAAGATCAACGTAGACAACGGAGACAGGACGAAGGGCGGTCCCCCCAATGGCAACCGGCCCGACGGCGGCGGCACACCGGGCAACCGGCAGGGGGGTCATCGACAGGACAGCGGGGACGGCCACAGGAGCGGATCATGAGTCCTTCCCGTCCTTTCATCCTGCGGCCAGTGGCCACGGCGCTGCTGATGGTCGCCATTTTCCTAGTCGGCGTGGTGGCTTACCTGCAGCTGCCGGTTTCCGCGCTGCCGGAAGTCGATTATCCGACGATCCAGGTCGTCACGTTCTATCCGGGGGCAAGCCCCGACGTGGTTTCGACCACGGTGACCGCACCGTTGGAGCGTCAGTTCGGCCAGATGCCGGGCTTGAGCCAGATGACTTCCAGTTCGTCCGGCGGCACCTCGGTCGTGGTGTTGCAGTTCAACCTCAGCCTGAACATCGACGTGGCCGAAGAGGAGGTGCAATCTGCGATCAACGCTTCGCAGAGCCTGCTCCCATCCAACCTGCCCGCCCCGCCGACCTACAGCAAGACGAATCCGGCCGACGCGCCGGTGCTGACCCTCGCCATCACTTCCACCTCGGTCCCGCTGCCACAGGTGGAGGACTTGGTGGACACGCGGCTGGCCCCCAAGATCGCGCAGTTGACCGGCGTGGGTCTCGTCAGCATTGGCGGCGGCCAGAAACCGGCCGTCCGCATCCAGGCCAACCCGACGGCGTTATCCTCGTATGGCATCAACATGGAAGACCTGCGCACGGTCCTGACGCAGAACAGCGTCAACGCCGCCAAGGGCAACTTCGACGGGCCGCGGCAGGACTTCCAGATCGACGCCAACGACCAGCTCGTCACCAGCAAGGATTACCGCAAAGTGGTCGTCGCCTTCCGCAACGGCGCGCCAGTCATGCTCACCGACGTGGCCAAAGTCGTCGATGGCGTCGAAAACGAGGGCCAGGCGGCGTGGATGAACCTGAACCCGGCGGTGATCGTCAACGTGCAGCGCCAGCCAGGGGCGAACACCATCACGGTGGTCAAGAACATCAAGCAACTCCTGCCGCAGCTCGAAGCGACGTTGCCCGCAGGCATCAAGGTGGATATTCTGACGGACCTGACGACGAGCATCAGCGCGTCGGTCAACGACGTGAAGTTCGAGCTGCTGCTGACCATCGCGCTCGTCGTCATGGTCATCTTCCTTTTCCTGCGCAACCTGCTCGCCACGATCATCCCCAGCGTGGCGGTGCCCTTGTCGCTGGTGGGAACCTTCGCGGCGATGTATGCCCTAGGCTACAGCCTGGACAACCTCTCCCTGATGGCGTTGACCATTGCCACCGGCTTCGTCGTGGACGACGCCATCGTGATGATCGAGAACATCTCGCGCTACATCGAGGAAGGTATGGAGCCCATGGAAGCGGCGCTCAAGGGCGCGGAGCAGATCGGGTTCACGATCCTCTCGCTGACGGTGTCGCTGATCGCGGTGCTGATCCCGCTGCTGTTCATGGGCGACGTGGTCGGGCGATTGTTCCGGGAGTTCGCCGTGACGCTGGCGGTGACCATCGTGGTGTCGGCGGTCGTTTCGCTGACGTTGACGCCCATGATGACCGCCCGCCTAGTCAAGCACGACCCCAAGGCGAAAGAGGGCCGCTTATACAAAGCCTCGGAACGGGTCTTTGAGGGGATGATCGCCTTCTACGGACGGACGCTCAAGGTCGTCCTGGATTTTCAGGGAGTTACGCTGCTCATCGCGCTGGCGACCCTGATACTGACAATCTATCTCTACATCATCATCCCGAAAGGGTTCTTTCCCGTCCAGGACACCGGGGTCATCCAGGGGATTTCGCAGGCTCCGCCTGCCATCGGGTCAAAGGCCATGGCGCTCAAGCAGCAGGAACTGGCCAAGGTCATCCTGCAAGACCCGGCAGTGGAGAGCCTGTCGTCCTTCATCGGCACGGACGGCACGAACACCACAGGGAACAGCGGGCGTTTTTCCATCAACCTCAAGCCCATCGACCAGCGCAACCTCAACGCTTCGGACGTGATCCGTCGGCTCCAACCCAAGCTTGAACAGGTGCAGGGCATCCATCTCTACATGTCGCCCGTGCAGAATATCACCGTGGATGATCGCGTCAGCCGCGCACAATTCCAGTACGCGCTCGAAGACCCCAGCAGCACGGAGCTAAGCGATTGGACCAACCGTTTCGTCGATAAGCTTAGGCAGTTGCCGCAACTGGAAAGCGTTGCCACCGACCAGCAACCCGGCGGGCTCGCGCTGGCCATGAACATCGACCGCGTCACCGCCTCGCGTCTGGGAATCGCGCCGACGACCATCGACAACACGCTCTACGATGCGTTCGGCCAGCGGCAGATCAACACGATGTACACGCAGACCAACCAGTACCATGTGATCCTGGAGGTCGATCCGTATTTCCGGCAAACGCCTGAGCGCCTGAGCGCGCTCTACATCGCGCCCAACGCTTCCTCTGGTGCCATCGGTGCGGGCGCGGCCACGTCGTTCTCGGCTTCCGGGTCCGCGTCAGCGGGCTCGAACGCCCAGACTGGAACGGCGCAATACACGGCCACGACCAAGACGCTGACTTCCCCGACCAATGCGCTGAAGGTGGCGAACACCACCACGAGCACCCTTGCGGCCACCACGTCGTCGCTTAACAGCCTGGTGCCGCTGAACGCTTTTGCCCACTTCTCCACCACGACCGAATTTCTCTCCATCAACCACCAGGGCCAGTTTCCAGCGATCACGGTGTCGTTCAACCTCGCGCCGGGAGCCTCGCTGGGCGAGGCCATCACGGCGGTGGAAAAAGTGAAGGCGGATTTGCACATGCCCGCGAGCTTGCAGGCGGGCTTCGAGGGCACAGCGGCATCGTTCAAGGCGTCGCTTGAAAACGAGCCGCTGTTGATCCTCGCCGCGCTGGTCACCGTGTACCTCGTGCTCGGCGTGCTTTACGAGAGCTTCATCCACCCGATCACAATCCTTTCCACCCTGCCCTCGGCGGGGGTGGGCGCGTTCATCGCGCTGATGCTCTTTCACCAGGATCTCAGCGTGGTGGCCATCATCGGGTTGGTGCTGCTCATCGGCATCGTCAAAAAGAACGGCATTATGATCGTGGACTTCGCCTTGCAGGCCGAGCGCGAGCGCGGTAAGAACGCGGAGGCGGCGGTTTACGAAGCATGCCTGCTGCGATTCCGCCCGATCATGATGACGACCATGGCCGCGCTGTTCGGCGGCGTGCCGCTGGCTTTGGGCACGGGGTTCGGCTCAGAGCTGCGTCGTCCGCTCGGCATCGCCATGGTGGGTGGACTGCTCTTCAGCCAGGTTCTGACGCTCTACACCACGCCGGTCATCTACATCTTCTTCGACAATCTCTCTAGACGCTTCACCCGCCAGCCCGCGGCGGCACCGCGCCCAAACGAGGAGGTCGAACCCAAGGGCCCGCCGCCCCCCGCCGGCCACCAGGAGCAACCCATCCCCGTGTGAATCTCTCCGCGCCGTTCATCCGCCGACCGGTGGCGACGACACTCATCACCGTGGGCATCGCGCTGGCGGGGGCCATCGCTTACCATGCGCTGCCGGTGTCGCCGCTGCCGCAGGTGGATTTCCCGACGATCACCGTCGGCGCGAGTCTACCGGGAGCCAGCGCGGAGATCATGGCATCGTCGGTCGCCACCCCATTGGAGCGGCAGTTGGGGCACATCGCGGGCGTGTCGGAGATGACCAGCTCCAGCTCGCTCGGCACCTCGTCGATCACCATCCAGTTCGACCTCAACCGCAACATCGACGGCGCGGCGCGCGACGTGGAGGCCGCCATCAACGCGGCACGCACCTACCTGCCCACCAACCTTCCCTCGAACCCGACGTACCGGAAGGTGAACCCGGCGGACGCGCCAATCATGATCCTCAGCCTAACCTCGGACAAGTTCGATCCGGCTAAGCTCTACGACGAGGCATCCACGGTCATCCAGCAGAAACTCTCGCAGATTCGCGGTGTTGGGCAGGTCACCACGGGCGGCGGCGCGCTACCTTCCGTGCGGGTGGATGTCAATCCGACGCAACTCGCCAGCTATGGTCTGGGCATGTCCAACGTGCAATCCGTGTTGAGCCTGCAAAATTCCAACCTTGCCAAGGGGCAGATCACCGACGGCTACGTCACGGCGGACATCATTAACAATTCCCAGGTCGCCCACGCGGTGGACGTGAAGCCGCTGATCATCGGCTACAAGAACGGCGCGGCCATCCGGGTTTCCGATGTGGCCGATGTCACTGACGACGTGCAGAACATCCGTGCGGCAGGCTATCTCAACACCGAACGGGCGATCCCGATTATCATCTTCCGCGAGCCCGGCGCAAACATCATCTCCACGGTGGACCGCATCCGCGCTCAGCTGGACTCGATCAAGGCTTCCATCCCGCTCGGCATCAACATGACCGTCGTGCTCGATCGCACCACCACGATCCGTGCCTCCGTCATCGACGTGGAACGGACGCTGTGCATCTCGGTCGTGCTGGTCGTCATTGTCGTCTTCATCTTTCTGCGCAGCGGGCGCGCCACGCTGATCCCCGGTGTGGCCGTGCCGGTGTCACTCATCGGTACCTGCGCGGTCATGTACCTTTGCGGCTACAGCCTGGACAACCTTTCCTTGATGGCGTTGACCATTGCCACGGGCTTCGTCGTGGACGACGCCATCGTGGTCATGGAGAACATCACGCGCCACCTAGAAGCTGGCATGGACCCGGTCGCGGCGGCTCTGAAGGGCGCGCAGGAAATCGGGTTCACCGTATTTTCCATCAGCGTCTCGCTGGTGGCGGTGTTCATCCCGATCCTGCTGATGGGTGGCATTGTCGGACGACTCTTCCGAGAATTCGCCATCACCCTCTCGACCGCGATCCTGGTTTCGATGGTCATCTCCTTGACCACGACGCCCATGATGTGCGCGCTTCTGCTCAAGCACGAACGTGATCAGAAGCACGGCCGCCTGTACACGCTCAGCGAGCGGTTTTTCGACGGGATGCTGTCGCTCTATCGGCACAGCCTGACGTGGGTGCTCGACAATCCCGCCGTCACGCTCACCGCGCTGTTTTTGACCATCGTGCTCAACGGTCTCCTGGCGATGAAAATGCCCAAAGGCTTCTTCCCGCAGCAGGATACCGGTGCGATCACCGGCGGCTTACAAGGACCGCAGGATGCCTCCTTTGACGTGATGGATAAGTCCGTCCAACAAATCGCCAAGGTCATCAAGAGCGACCCAGCGGTGGCGAACATGATCTGCTTCACCGGCGGCCAGGGCGCGACCAATACCGGGTTCGTTTACGTCGCACTCAAGGCGTTGGACGAGCGCAAAATCGGGGCACCAGAGATCATCAACCGCCTCCGTCCGAAGCTCAACCGTCTGCAGGCCGCTTCTGTTTTCCTTCAGGCCGCGCAGGACCTACGGATTGGCGGCCGGGGAAGTAACTCGCTCTATCAGTACACGCTTCAATCCGACAGCCCGCAGGAACTCGCCCAGTGGGGGCCACGCATCCTCAAGGAAATGAAGCGTCTGCCCGGTTTCACGGATGTGAACTCCGACCAGCAAAATGGTGGACGCGACGAGTTGCTGACGTATGACCGGCTCACCGCCGCCCGACTGGGGCTGACCGTGCAGAACCTCGATTCGGCACTCTACAGTTCGTTCGGTCAATCGGAAGTGTCCATCATCTACACCCAGTTGAACCAGTATTACATCGTGCTCGAAGTGGCCCCGAAATACTGGGCGACGCCGGACGGACTTGGCGACACCTATCTGGGCACTTCGAACAACACCCACATCCCGCTCTCCGCTGTCACCAAGAGCCGCACCGGCACGATCCCGCTTTCGATCAACCATACGGGGTTGTTTCCTTCGGTCACGACCTCCTTTAACCTCGCCCCTGGCATCTCCCTGAGCGACGCCACCAAGAGCATCTCCGAGATGCAAACTCGCGTTGGCGCACCAACCTCACTACGGGGATTCTTCGCAGGGACACTGCTAGCTTACCAGAAATCGCTCTCCTCGGAACCCATCCTCATCCTTACGGCTCTGGTGGCCGTGTACCTCGTACTCGGGATTTTGTACGAAAGCCTGATTCACCCGATCACCATCATCTCCACGCTGCCTTCGGCGAGCGTGGGTGCGATGCTCGCGCTGACCCTTTTCAACGAAGACCTCAACGTCATTTCCATCATCGGCATCGTGCTGCTCATCGGCATCGTCAAAAAAAATGCCATCATGATGATCGACTTCGCTCTCCAGGCCGAGCGCAACGAGGGCATGGGCCCTGCGGACGCCATCTTCGAGGCCTGCATGCTGCGTTTCCGTCCGATCCTGATGACCACGATGGCCGCCCTGTTCGGCGCGCTGCCATTGGCGCTGGGCACCGGCACGGGGTCGGAGCTGCGCCGCCCGTTGGGGATCAGTATCGTGGGCGGCCTCATCGTCAGCCAACTGCTCACGCTTTACACCACTCCGGTCTTGTACCTGGCGTTCGACCGCCTCCGGCTCCGGTTCCAAGGCAAAAATCCCGACGTGTTCCATCATGGAGAGCCTGCCCCCAGCAATGCGTGACGAGGCCACACCCATCGGAAGCAACCCACCGATGACTTCCTGGCGGCGTGCCGCGGGCCTCGGCCTGGTGCTCTGCGCTCTGGCGGGATGCGTGGTCGGGCCGAAGTACAAGGTGCCTGCCCCCACCACGGAACCTCTGCCCGCCAAATACAAGGAAGCATCCGCGCAGCACCGGGGCGCGGGCGGCTGGAAAGTAGCGGACCCGAAAGACGGCACCGCACGTGGGGAATGGTGGAAGGTCTTCCACGACCCGCAGTTAAATGAACTAGAGGCCCAGCTCAACCTCAATAACCAGAACATCAAACAGTCGTTCGAGAACTTCATGGTCGCCCGCGCCATGATCGGCGAGCAGGTCTCCCAGTATTATCCCACCGTGACAGGCAGTCTTTCCGTGACCCGGGCGCGCAGTTCTGGCAATGGCCGGGGCAGCACGGTGGTCGGCGTGGGCAACACTGGCACTGGCACCGGCACCGGCACAACCGGGACAGGCACGGGAGTTGGGACGGGCACAGGCACAGGCACGGGCACGATCGGAACGACCGGTGGCACCGGCGTGGTGGGTGCGGTCAGCAGCGGCATCGGTGCCGCAACCTCCATCATGACTTCCGTGGACATTGCCTGGGAACCGGACCTCTGGGGCAAGATTCGCCAAGCCGTCCGCTCGGCGGAGTACAACGCCCAACTCAACGCCGCCGATCTGGTAAACATGCAACTGAGCGAACAGGCCAATCTGGCGATGTACCTCTTTGAGATCCGCGGCCAGGATGCGCTCGTTGCCCTCTACAAGGACACGGCCGAAGCGTACAGGCGGGCGTTGGACTTTACGCGCTCGCAGTACGAGACAGGCATCACCGATAAAATCGCCTTCGTCGAAGCGACGAACACTTTGCAAAATGCCGAGGCTACCTTGACGAACCTTGGCGTCAACCGTGCCCAGTACGAACACGCCATCGCCGTGCTGGTGGGTCGGGTGCCGTCCAATTTTTCGATTCCCGTCAGGCCCCTCACGGAAACTCCGCCACCGATTCCCGCAGGAATTCCCTCCCAGTTGCTCGAGCGCCGGCCGGACATCGCGGCGGCCGAACGCATGATGGCCTCGGCCAATGCACAGATCGGCATCGCGCAGGCGGCCTATTATCCGACGCTAAACATCGGTGGAGACCGTGGCCAGGAGGCCGGTAGCTTTGGCAAGCTCCTCAACGCAGCCAATCGCCTCTGGTCCATCGGACCCTCGGCTTCCGAGACACTCTTCGACGGTGGCCTACGCCAGGCGACCATTCACCAGTACGTTGCCACCTACAACGGCGACTTGGCCATGTACCGGCAGACGGTGCTGACCGCTTTCCAGCAGGTCGAGGACTATCTCGCGCAAGTGCGCGTTTTGACGAAGCAATTGAGTCAGCAACGGGCTGCGGTGAGCACCGCCCAGGAATATGTCAGGCTGGAGACGGACCGCTACAAAACGGGTGTCGATCCCTACGTTGATGTGGTCACCGCCGAAACGACGTTGCTGGTGGATCAACAAAACGCGATCACCGTGCAAATTCAGGAAATGACCGGCGCAGTGCTGCTAATCAAGGCGCTCGGCGGTGGCTGGGACCGCTCGCAACTGCCGACGACGGACGATGTTTCCCGCTCGCTGAGCAGGGTCGATGCGCACAAAAAGTTCTGATCGGAACCGTACCTTGGCGTGATCCGCCGGACGACCATCATCCCGCATTCTGGGCCGGGTAGATCATCCGACAAGGGCGGAGCAGCTCCATCCGTCGGCATTCGTTGTCGTTCTCAACTCGCGAAGTAGTGCTCTTGGTCGAGATCCACCAGGAGGCCGGGCCGAGTGGGATGCCACCCCAACCGCTCCCGGGTCAAAGCACTGGAGGCCACCATGTCCATGGAGAAGAAGCGCGCGATCCAATCGAAGTGGTCGGCTGCCTCTTCGGCGGCGAGGGACTTCACCGGCAGGTTCAAGCGGCGACCGATCACCTCCGCGATTTCTCGCGTCGGCACGCCTTCGTCGGCCACGCCGTGGTAGCGCGCACCGGCTGCGCCCTGCTCCAAGGCGAGCCGGTAAAGATGCGCGGCGTCCAGCCGATGCACGCCCGCCCAGCGGTTGGCACCGTCGCCGATGTAGGCCGAAACGCCTTTCTCGCGGGCGAGATGGATCAGCATCGGCACGAAGCTGTGGTCGCCAGCCCCATGCACCGGCGGTGACAGCCGCACGATCCCCGCGCGCACCCCGCGCGTCACGATCCCCAACGCCAGCTCTTCGGCCGGGGCGCGGGGCCCAAATCCGGGATCGTCGCGTCTTCTTCCGTGGCGGGACGGCCCGGCGCATGGCCCGCCAGCCCGGACGTGATGGGGAAGGGGCGGTCGGAGCCAGCGAGGGCCGAGCCGATGGTTTCGATGGCGAGGCGGTCCACCTCGCAGGACTTCGTGAAATTCGAGAAGTCATGGATAAAGCCGCAGTGGATCGTGCCATCAGTGGTTGCAGCCCCACGGCGCAGGCTTTCGAGGTCTTCGAGAGTGCCGTGCTGCGCTTCGGCCCCGGTAGCGGCCAGCGCCTGAGCTTCCCTTGTCCGAGCGGGTGAGGCCGAGCACCTGGTGCCCGGCAGAGAGAAGTTCCGGGATGATGGCGGAGCCGACGAATCCGGTCGCGCCGGTGAGGAATACACGCACAATGTGGGATGGTTTGACGGGGAAAACATAGGGAGCATCGAACCGCTACCTGACGGTGAAAAGTAGTGACGTTATACCGGTATGGCGACTAACAGGATGAGCACCACAACCACGATAAACGGCAACCCGCTCGGGGCCTACCTAAAGGACCGCCGCGCGAAGCTCGACCCGGCAGCGTTCGGCCTGCCCTCGACGCGGCGGCGCACGCCGGGCTTGCGGCGCGAGGAAGTAGCTCAGCGCGCCCACGTCAGCGCGATCTGGTACACCTGGCTCGAACAGGGGCGGGGCGGGGCACCCTCCGCCGATGTGCTCGACCGGCTCGCGCGCGCTCTGGCACTCAAGGAGGTGGAACGGGAACACCTTTACCTGTTGGCTCAAGGCCGTCCGCCCGAGGTCCGCCCCCGGGCGGAGGCGAGCGTCTCTCCCCGCTTGCAGCGCGTGCTCGACTCCTTAGAAACCAGCCCCGCCCTGGTGAAGAATGCCACGTGGGACGTCGTCGCTTGGAACGACGCGGCGGCGGCGGTACTGACCGACTACGTCGCGCTCGAGCCCGAACAGCGCAACGTCCTGCGACTGATTTTCGGCCACGACCGGGTTCGGGCAACACTGCTGGAATGGAAACACACCGCGCGCTTCGTGGTGGCATCGTTCCGCGCGGAAATTACCCGGACGGGCACGTCGCGGCGCGCGCAACATCTGGTCGAGGATTTGAGTCGGCAGAGCCTGGAGTTCGCGGTGATGTGGCTGGACCACGACGTGCGCACCTATGGCGAGGGCACGAAGCTCGTGCACGCCGCGTAAGGCGGACCGCTCACATTGGAATACTCGTCTTTCGTGGTCGATGGTCAGCCGGGTCTCGGCATGGTGATTTACCCCCGCAACGCCGGAAGACATGGAGCGGGTCAGGTCGTTGCTTGCGCTCCGGCGGGCCGCCGTCGGGTAGGAATCTCCCGATGCTTGCGCCGGTCGGCGACGACGGGCTGTCCATTGTTACCCCCGACTATGTAGGTCCAGAGTTCCTGACGGGGAAGCAGGGAGAACTTCGGACGGTGCAAGGCACCAATCCAGCTCTAACAAGGTGCAAAGATCAGCATCGGCGTGGTATGTTGTCCCGTCCCATGCTTCCCAGGCACGACGCGCAACAGGGCACCATCGAACTTGATGGCACGCTGCACCTCGGCGAATTACGACGCCGGGTCGTACTGACGTCCCGGGCATCCGCGTTCTTCCAGGACATCATCCGGGAAAGCCTACTGCTCGCGCGGCCGGACGCTTCCGACGAAGAACTCCGCGCCGCGTGCGGACGGGGGCAAGGTGGTTGAACACGGCACTGGCCGCGACCTGCTCGAGCGGCACGGCGCTCTTCGCAAGCTCTTCGATGAACAAACGGCTGGGGCGTTCAAGTTGTTGCGGACGTTGGAGGAACCAGGGTTGATTCACCCCGGCTCTGACCGCTACGCCCACGCTGCCTAGATGTTTGGTCCCGGCATAATCCCTAGCTCCCGTACGCTGGTGAAGGCGTCTCCATGAACCCGAGGTTCGGGTTGTTGAACCGCCCGATGTTGGGCAGGATCGTCGGCAGGTTCGAGCGGGTGACGCCGAACCATTGCGCCAGCGTTGCGGCGTATTCGTCCACGCTCGTCGTCGGGATCCAGCGGCCCTCGCCCGTGTCGTCCGGGCCGTTGACCACCAGCGTCGGGAACGAACCGTAGACGCTCCCGCCCCGGACCGCGCCGCCTATCACCAAGTGGTGGCTGCCCCAGCCGTGGTCGCTGCCCGCGCCGTTGGTCGGCAGCGTGCGCCCGAAGTCCGAGGAGGTGAAAGTTGTGACGCTCTGGTCCACGCCCATCTCCACCGTCGCGGCGTGGAACGCGACGAGCGCCTGGCTGAGTTCCGTGAACAGGCTGGCCTGTTCGCTCAACTGGTCGGCGTGGGTGTCGTAGCCGCCCAGCGAGCAGAAGAACACCTGCCGACGCATGCCTAGGGCCTGGCGCACGGAGATGATCTGCGCGATGGTCTGCAGCTGCGAACCGAGGTCAGAATCCGGGAACGCCGTGGCGAGCGCCGGGGCTCCCGCCAGCACGCCCGCCAGCAGCGCGTTGTCGGCGTTCGCGCTTTGGGCAATCGCGGCGAACTTGCCCTCGAATACGTTGGAGTGAGCCTGCGAGAGCAGCGTCTGCACGGCGCGGAGCCGGGCGTTGTCGGCGACGGTGCCCTCGTAGCCCGCGACCTGGACCACGCCCGTCGGTGCGACCGTGAAGGGGGCCGTGATCCCGCCGGTCTGGAACATGTTGTTGCCTGCCAACGACACCGACATGGAAAGCTGCGCGCTCGCGTTGGCCGTGTGGATCAGGTCGGCCAGCCGCCCGCCCCAGCCCGACCGCGCGGGCTGGTCGGGCCACGAGGTCTGCCACTGCACGGACTGGTCCGCGTGGGAGAACAAGTTGGGCGGCAGCGCGGCGGTGTTGCTCAGGAAGCTCGCCCGCGTCACCGGCGCGACCAGCGTGCCCACGTTGGCCACCAGCGCCATCCGGCCCGAGGTGAATAGCCCCTGCAACTCGGGCAGCGAGGGGTGCAGCCCGTAGGTGCGGCCGTCGCCCACGCGGCAAGGGATGGGCAGCAGCGAGGACGCCGACAGCGCCAGGCTACCCCGCGCCGTGGCGTAGGCCCGATAGTCTGCCGTGTCCGTGGGCACCAGCAGGTTGTTGCTGTCGTTGCCGCCGTAGAGGAAGAGGCAGACGAGCGCCTTGTAGTCGTTGAACTGGCCGCTGCCCGCGACTGTGGCCGCGTTGATGCGCTGGAGGTCCCAGAGCGCGTTGACCAAGCCGGAGGTGCCCAGGGCCGCGCAGGCCGCTTGGCGCAGGAACTGGCGGCGGGTCGGATGGAGAAATGGATGGGACATGCGGGGAAGATGGGAAGCGGGCGCTATTTTTGGATCACGAACTCGGGAGAGGTAGCGACGATCAGGAGCGCCGACTGCGCGCGTTCGGTCGCATGGACCGCCGGGATCGTGGCGATGGCGCTGGTCAACGTGTTCTGCATGGGCGCGGACATTTGCCCGGCCATGAGCAAATTGTTGAGGTAGGCGGTCATGGACCCGGGCGAATTGCTCAACGCGGTCAGCGCACTCAGGTCGAGCGTCGTTGTGCCGCCCAGGCCTTTCAGGCCGCCGTAGATGAGGCTGTTCATGACATTGGCGGAACTGATCGCCGTGGATTCGGTCGTAATCTGGAACTCCGGCGCAACCAAGCCATTTTCGGCGGGGCCACCCGCGACGGTGTAGGTGGGCGAGAAGAAGTTGAACACGCTCGGCGCCTGCTGCGGGGCCTGCCCGAGCAGGTCCCCGGCATCGATCACGATCGGCAGGACCCCGGCGGCCTCGGGAGCGTGGAAGGCGCGCATCACGTTGGCCACGCGCACCAGCGGTTCGCGCTCTTTGCCGAAGTCGGGTCCGGCGGCCCAGGTGGCACTGCGCGCCTCGTAGTCGGTCAGGAGGGCCGTGACGACCGCCAGCAGGTCGCCGCGCACGCCGCTGCCGTTGTCGTTGAAGACGCTCGCCACCCGGTACACATAGCCCGGGCTCGGGTTGCTCGTGACCAGCCGCTGGATGAGCTGCTTGCAAAAGAACGGCCCGACGTTGGGATGGTTGGCGATGTTGTCGAGCGCCGCCGCGAGGTCACTCGGCGCCGAGCCGCCCGCCGGGATTGTCTTGCCGTTGAGCAGCGTTTTCGCGCCGGTATCGTGGTGGCCGGGGACGTTGACCATGGGAGCGAGCCAGTTGAAGGGATCGTTCCATTTGGCGGCCTTGCCGCTGGCGGGCGCATAGGTCCAACCCGTGAACACGCGCGCGAAATTGGTGACGGTGTCCTGGGTGTAGGTGGGGATGGGCTGGCCGCTGGCGTCGAGTTGCAGGGAGCCGTCCAGGTTGAGCTGGTCGAGGCCGATGGTGAAAAGCTGCATCACCTCCCGCGCGTAGTTCTCGTTGGGGTGCGTGTCCGCCGCGACGCTGCCCACGTCGTTGTCAACCATGTCCAGGAAGGTACCCATCTCGGGCGAGAGCGTCACGTCGCCCAGGAGTTGGCGGAAGGTGCCCAAGCAGTCTTTGCAGAGCACGTCCATGTAGCCGGACATGCCGTAGGGCCGCTCGTGCGGGCCGACATCCGAAGCGACCATGATCTCGCTCAGGGCAAAGGCGAGGCGCTGGCGGAGTTGGTCGGGCGCATTGACGGCGTTCTGCCACCAGGCCGCCTGCGAGTAGACGTTGTTTTTCTCGTCGAGGCTGACCCCGAAACTCTGGAGCACGGCGACGTGCGAGGTGGCGGGCAGCTTGGCCTGCTGTTTGATGAACCCCGCGATGCCTTCGGACTGCACCTGCGCGATGAGGCTTTGCGTCGGACCGAACGTGGCCTGGGTGAGCAGGCGCGCGGCGTCGCTGGCCGTCACGGCACCCCCCGGC
>CALMAQ010000053.1 GCA_937859745.1 uncultured Verrucomicrobiota bacterium
GAGCAGGTCGAGACGCTGCGCGCGCAGGAGGACACCCTCACGCAAACCCTCAACGAACTCCGTCTGCGCGTCGCCACGGAGCTGCAACGCCACGACGGCCTGCGCCGCCAACGGCAGCCCATGGACGCCCGCCGCACCGAGTTGGCCGAACTGATCGTCCACCGCAGCCGCGAACTGGAAGAACACGGCCGCCGCCTCGAACGATACGGGGCGGAAGCCGCCGCCCTCGGCGCGACCATCGAAGCCGCCCAGGCCGAACTCGCCGGGGCGGAGGAAGAAATTGCCGACCGGCGCGCCGTGCACGCCGAGGCCGCCGCGCTCGTCGAAACGCTGGACGCCGATCTGCGCGCCCAACGGCAGGCGTTGAGCAGTTGGCACGACCGCCGGGCAAGCCAGGAAGTGCGCGAGGCCCAACTGCGCCTGCGCCACGACAACCTGCGCGAGCAGACCGCCGGGCGCTACGGGGTCGATCTGCGCGGGTTCCAACCGGAGCCGCACGTCTTTCTGGACGCCTACCAGCGCGTGGCGGAGCTGCCCAGCGCGGCGGTCGACTGGACGCGCGTCGCGGCCCTGGTCGCGGACCTGCGCGCCAAGCTGGACGGCCTCGGGACGGTCAACGTGGACGCCATCGCGGAGTTTGAGGCGCTGGAGGAACGCTACCAGTTCCTCGAAAAGCAGAACGCCGACCTCGTCGCCGCGAAGAAGGAACTACTCGGCATCATCGCCCGGATCAACGCGGCCAGCCGCACGCTCTTCGCCGAGACCTTCGAGCGCATCCGGGTCAACTTCCAAGAGATGTACACGGAGTTGTTCGGTGGCGGGCGGGCGAACCTCCTGCTCGTCAACGAGGAAGACTCACTGGAGTGCGGCATCGACATCATCGCCCGGCCACCGGGCAAGCAACTCCAGTCGGTGACGTTGCTCAGCGGCGGCGAGCGCACCATGACGGCGGTGGCGCTCTTGTTCGCCATCTTCATGGTCAAACCCAGCCCATTCTGCGTGCTCGACGAGATGGACGCACCGCTCGACGAGTCGAACATCTCGCGCTTCCTCAAAATTTTGGACCGCTTCGTTTCGCAGAGCCAGTTCATCGTCATCACCCACCACAAACGCACGATGGCGCGGGCCGACGTGCTCTACGGCGTGACGATGGAAGAAGCGGGCGTCAGCAAGCTCGTTGCCGTGCGGATGGCCGGGCGCGACGAGGAGCCTACGCTCGCCGCCGACCTGATCGGCACCTCGAACCCTGGGGCCGCCGCGCCCAAACTTGCGGCGGGCCCCGTTCTTACCGCCGCGCCACAAGACGGCAAGGAAGAAACTCCGGGGGTGGCGGAAAGCTTCGGAAAGAGCGGGCGTCTGCACAGCGAAAAGGCAGCAACGTAACATCTTGCGCTACACGCCTTGCCAGCAATCCTTGTTTTGGCACGCAATTAGCTTTGCCGGAAAGATTTTCTGTAAGCTCTTGTAAGTTTGTGCTTGTGGTCGTTTGGGTCAGGCCACTACAAGGTCTTGCGACAGCAAAGTTTCGGTGGATGCAGGGGCGTTACAAAGGTGCTGTCAAAGGCCAGGGCATACTCATCAAGCACCTTGGTAACAGGGCACAGCAAAGAAGCCGTATCTTCCGTGGCGCTCCAGCGCCGTTTCACCGCGTACTCCACTCTCGCCGTCGCTGGGGCTTGCGCTTTGGCCGCCGCGCCGAAAGCGGACGCCGCCGTTGTCTACAGTGGACCGTTGAGCAATTCCGTCACGTAATCAACCCTCGGCTCCTACTTCAACCTCACGATGTTCGCCTTCGCCGATGGCTTCTCGTTGGTGAACGGTGGAAACACCACGGCTCCCGTGCTGAACCTGTGGGGTTCCAGCGACAATTCGTCGTTTTCGTACCTCTGTATCCGAGCGTCACGACGGTGAACCGCTTCGTGGCAACCACCGCCACCTCGAACCTCATCCTGGAACCCGCCGCAGGCGGTTCCATCGGACCGGCTTCCAACTACACTACCAGCCGCACCGGCGCGGTCGGCGGTCCGGTCGCCAACGGCGGCTGGGCAGGGGGCACGACGGGTTACTTCGGCGTGAAGTTTCTGAGTGGAACTACCACCGAGTACGGCTGGGTACAGGCCTTCCTGCCCACGACGATTTCTGCTGCAACCCCGATCCGGATTCTCGGGGCGGCGTATGACAACACCGGTGCGGCCATCGTCGCGGGTGCTGGTCCCGAGCCCGGCACGGTCGCGGCACTCGCCATGGGCGTGGTCGGCCTGGATGCCGCCGCCTGGCTGCCTGAACCCACCCGGCAGGTTCCGTTTCTCTTTGCCTGCCGCCATACCGACCGGGAACCCTGACGCCGTTTGCCCGTGACCGCTCCCAAGCCGCCCGCTGCTCCGGCCCGCCGCTAGGTCCTGCTCGTCGACTGGGATGCCGCCGACTGGAAATTCGCACTGCCGCTGCTCGAAGCAGGCCGCCTCCCGGCCCTGGCCTCGCTCGTCGATCGCGGCGTCATGGGCAACATCGCTGCGCTTCAGCCCGCGCTCTCGCCGATGCTCTGGACGAGCATCGCCACCGGCAAACTGGACGACAAACACGGCATCGTCGGCTTTTTGGAACCCGACCGGCTCAACCCGCGACTCGGCGTGCAGACGGTGGGCGTCTCCTCCCGCCGCGCGCAGGCGCTCTGGAACCTACTGGACAGGTCTGGGTTGACTGCCCACGCCGTCGGCTGGTACGCCAGCCACCCGGCGGAGTTCCTGCGCGGAGTCACGGTCTCCAACCGTTTCTTCGAGCCGCAGGAACTGCCGCCCGGGCAGGCTTGGGCACCACCCGCCGGGTCGGTGTCCTCGGACGAACTGCTCGCAACGCTCGCGTCCCTCGTGACTCGGCCGGAACAGGTCAGCGCCGAGCAGATCCGCGCGTTCCTGCCTGCGCTCGACGGCATTGATGAGGCAGCCGACCACCGGCCCGACCTGCTCCGCCGCCAACTCACGCGCACGGCGTCGCTGCAGGCGGTGGCCACGGCCATCCTGCAAAATGAACCGTGGGATTCTTCGGCGTGTACTTCGACGGCATCGACGTGCTCGGCCACTCTTTCATGCCTTACCATCCCCCAAGGATGCCCGGCGTTTCCGAACGGGACTTCGCCCTGTACGCAGGGATGATGACGAGCGTTTACCAGTTCCACGATCTGATGCTGGCGCGCCTGCTGCATCTAGCCAGTCCCGACGCCACGGTCATCGTCGTCTCCGACCACGGGTTCCACTGCGACGCGCAGCGTCCTGCCCTGACCGGCGCGGAGAATCCGATGGCGCTCGACTCCGCGTGGCATCGCTCCCTCGGGATGATCTGCGCGGCCGGCCCGGGATTGAAAGCCGACCAGAGGGTGTACGGGGCTTCGATCCTGGACGTGACACCCACCGTACTGACGCTCTTCGGCCTGCCCGTCGGCGAGGACATGGACGGGCGGGTCATGGTCGATGCGTTCGAGGAAACTCCGGGGATCGACCGGGTGCCGACCTGGGAAGACGGCAGCGAGGCCGCCGTGAAGGACGAGGCGTTCGCGCCGACCGACCGCGCGGCTGTGGAGCAACTCGTCGCGCTGGGCTATCTCGACGCGCTCTCGGTGGACGCGGAGGCCAACGCCGCTGCAGTCGAGTGGGAAGCCGCCCTGGCGCTCGCCAAGGTTTACCTCAGTTCGCAACGCCCCTCGCTTGCCCTGCCGCTGCTCGAAGCGTCGTACGCGGAGCGGCCCTCCGACCCGCGCGCCACGGCCCTGCTCGCCCAGTGCCTCTACACCGTCGGGCGCGCCGCCGACTGCGCCGCGCTGCTGCAAGAGCACTCGACCGCCGAGACCGGCAACCCGGTCATGCGCGCGATCCTGCTCGGTTCGGCGTGGCTCGCGCTCGGTCGCCAAGAGGACGCGCAGGCGCAGTTCGCCCGGGCGGAGGCGCTGGCCCCGGGCAACGCCGAACCGGTGGTCCTGCGGGGCGAGGGCTATCTCGCGCTGAGCGACTGGGACGCGGCAGAGGACACGTTCCGACGGGCGCTGGCCGCCGATGCCGACCACGTCCGCGCCCACGACGGCTTGGCGGCGGCGCACCTCGGGAAACGCCGGTTCCACGAGGCCGCACAATCCGCCCTGGAAGCCGTGGGACGGCTAAATTTTTTCCGGGAGCGCATTTTCGCCTCTGGCTCGCTCTGGTGGGGCTGGGAGACTACGCCCGTGCCCTGCAAGCATTCGAAACCTCGCTCCGAATGGTCCCTGGCCAGCGCGACGCCCACCGCTGGGCGGCCACGCTCCACCGCAAGTTCGGCAACCGCGACAAGGCCGCCGAACACCGCCGGGCCGCCGAGGCGCTGGCGGACAAAACCTGACGCCCCCGCTCCGCGCTAGGCGGCCGTCTGGAGCGCCGGTGTTGGGGGCTCGGCTTCCTTCGGAGCTGCCGTCGTGATCCAGCGTTCCAGCGTTTCCTGGAGCGCCTCGATCTTCAAGGGCTTGCTCAAGTAGTCGTCCATGCCCGCCGCTAGGCAGCGCTCGCGGTCGCCCTCCAGGGCGTTGGCGGTCAGGGCCACGATGGGCGTGTGCATCCCGTTGGCGTTCTCGCGCTGGCGGATTTCCCGGGTGGCCGTGAAGCCGTCCATCTCGGGCATCTGGCAATCCATGAGCACCACGTCGTAGGCCACCTTCGCCGTGGCTTCGAGTGCCTCCTGCCCGTTGGCGACGGCGTCCGCCTTGTAGCCGATCTTCTGCAACTGGCGGATGACGACCTTCTGGTTAACCTGGTTGTCCTCGGCGATGAGGATGCGCACCCCCCGGCTCTTGGCCGGGCGCGCCGTGGGCTGGATGCGCCGGGTGCGGCGCGGGTGCGGGTTCTCCGCCACCTGCTGGTCGGAGGAAAGCAGCGTGCGGAAGAGTTCTCGCAACTGCGAACGCTTGACCGGCTTGTGCAGGCTCGCGCTGATGTCGTTGCGCCCGCCGCTGGTGAAGCCCGGCTTCTGGCCGGGGGCCAGCAGGATGATGATCCGCGCCGCCCGGACCGCCGCGTCGTTCTTGATCTCGTGCGCCAACTGCGGACCGTCGATGCCGGGCAGGTGCATGTCCGCCAGGACGAAGCCGTAGGGCTTGCCCGCCGCGGCGGACACGCGCAGCGCGTCCAGCGCCTCGCGGCCGTCCGTCAGGGCGAGGATCTCCATGCCCCAGCTGCCGAGTTGCTCGCGCAGCACCTCGCCCGTGCCGCTGGAGCCGACGATCAACGTGCGCGCCCCCTTGAAGTCGGCGGGTCCCTCCCCGGCGGACTCCTCGTCCTCCAAGAGGATCGGCTGCTTGGCCAGCTTGACCGTGAACCAGAACGTCGAGCCCTGACCGGGCGAGCTTTCCACCCCGATCTCGCCGCCCATCAACTCCACGAGCTGCTTGGAGATCGCCAGCCCCAGGCCCGTGCCGCCGAACCGGCGCGTCATCGAGCCATCCGCCTGCACGAACGCCTGGAACAGCCCGCGGATGCTTTCTTCGCTCAGGCCGATGCCCGTGTCCGACACCTGCACGCAGAGCTGCACATCGTTGGGCGATTCCTGAATCTTGGCGACGTGGACGAGCACCTTGCCCTGTGGGGTGAACTTGATCGCGTTGCCCGCCAGGTTGACGAGCACCTGCCGCAGGCGGCCCGGGTCGCCGCGCAACTGCCGGGGCACGTCCTCCAGCACGTGGCAGGCGAGGTCCAGGCCCTTGGCCTGCGCCTTCTCGGCCAAGAGTTCGATGGCCCCTTCCACGGTGGCTTGGAGGTCCAGGTCCAGCTCCTCGAAATCGAGCTTGCCCGCCTCGATCTTGGAGAAGTCCAGGATGTCGTTGATGATGGACAACAGGGAATCGCCGCTGGTGCGGATCGTTTCGATGAACTCGCGCTGCTCCTCGTCAAGATGGGTGTCCAGCAGCAGGCTGGTCATGCCGATGACGCCGTTCATGGGCGTGCGGATCTCGTGGCTCATGTTGGCCAGGAACTGGCTCTTGAGCGTGGCGCTGCGAAGCGCCTGGTCGCGGGCTTCGGCCAGTTCCGCCTCGATGCGCTGCCGTTCGATCACCTGCTGGTGGAGGATGCGGTTGGTCTCGGTCAACTGCGCGGTGCGTTCGCGCACGCGGGCTTCCAGATCCTCCTGGGCGCGGCGGACGACCTCCTCGGCCTGCTTGCGCTCGGTGATGTCCGTGGACGTGCCGATCCACTCGCGGATCGCCCCGTTGGGCTCCAGGACCGGGATGCCGCGCGTGGAGTAGTAGCGGTAGGAGCTGTCGGCGGTCCGCATCCGGTGCTCGTTCTCGTAGATGGTGCGGGTTTCCAGCGCCCAGCGCCAGAGTTCGGCCGAGCGTTCCCGGTCGTCGGGATGGAAGGCGTCCAGCCAGCCGTAGCCCATCATCTGCTCGTAACTCTGGCCGGTGGCCGCGCGCCATTCGGGTAGGTCCTGCGTGACGCGGCACTCGGCATCGGCCAGCCAGACGATCTGCGAACTGGCGGCCACGAGCGAGCGGTAACGTTGCTCCGAGCGGCTGACGATCTCGCGGCTGCGCTTCTGGTCGTCGATGTCCGTGAACGTGCCGAACCACTGGATGATGTTGCCGTCCGGGTCGCGCATGGGGATGGCGCGGCTCAGGTGCCAGCGGTACGCGCCGTCACTGCCCCGGCGCAGGCGGCTTTCCACCTCGAAGATGCCCTGGCACTGCACGGCGGCCTGCCACAGCTCCAGCCCGCGGGCGAGGTCGTCCGGGTGGGTGACGGCACGCCAGTCCCACTCGCGCGCCTCCTCGGCGGTCTGGCCCGTGTACTCGTGGAAGCGGCGGTTGAAATAGTCGATCTGCCCTTCGGGCCGGGCGGTCCACACGATCTGCGGGACGCTGTCGGTCATGAAGCGGTAGCGCTGCATGGAGCGGGCGAGTTCCTCCTCCGCCCGGCGGCCCTCGTCGATCTGGCGCTTGAGCGCGCGGTTGGCCGCGCCGAGCTCGGTCGTGCGTTCGCGCACCCGGCTTTCCAGTTCGTTGTGCGTGGCGCGCAGTTCCAGCTCGACGCGCTGGCGCTCGTTGATCTGGCGGCCCAGGTCGCGGTTGGAATTGGCCAGTTGCAGCGTGCGCTCGGTGACAGCGCGCTCCACGCTGGAGCGCGACTCTTCGACCTCGGCCTGACGCGCCATGCGGGCCCGCATTCCCTCGTTGCCGCGCAGGCAGGCGAAGATCAGGAAGACATCCTCGAACACCACCCAGCCGACGTGTTCGAGCCAGCGCCAGCGCACGCCCATGGTCATGCCGAACACCGATTGCGGCCAGTACATGCCGCGCAGGAACTGGTCGGCGGCGACCACGCACGACGCCGTGACGAGCACCCGCCAGTCGCGGTAGAACGCCAGGAACGCCAGGGAGCCGAAGATGTGGAAGTGCGTCTCGATCCGGCCGCCCGTGAGGTGGATGAGCAGGCCGGAGAAAAGCATCTGCGCCGATGCCACGATGTGCCGGGTGTAAGGGGCCTCGGGCCGCCGGTGGATCAGGAACAGGGGCAGGGCGATGATCAGCCCGCCCAGGCCGACGGCGGTGGCGATTTCGACCTCCAGCGTGCTGGCGCGCACCGGCAGACCGGATGGCGAATACCAGGCCGCCACGGCGATCCCCGCGAGCCACTGGAGCACGAACAGGGCGGCGAACATCCGGTTCGTCAGGCGCGTGAGCGACGCCCTTTCGGCCCGGTAGAGTTGTTCGCTGCGCTGCTTTATGAACGCGGTGTCGGCTTCCATCTTCGGTCGGAACGGGGGCGGCATGTCCCCCGCGGTTGCCCGGAGCACAGACCGTCCGGCTGGTTCGTAGCAGGAGCCATTCCACTTTCCTCGTTCTCTGATGGTCCGCCCCGGGGTCGAAAAGTCTTCGCTTGCGCGCTTGGTGGGCAACGGCCAAAGTGGCCCCGATGGTTGACGCCGTTGCTGCCGCCCCGCCCTCCGAGGTACAGGCCGGGACCCCCGCGCAGCCCCCCCCGAATTACCTCGAAACCTTTCGCTGGATGCTGCTTGCGCGCACGCTCGAAGAGCGGATCGCCAGCCTCTACCGCGCCGGAAAAATCTTCGGCGGCGTCTTCCTGGGTACCGGCCAGGAAGCCCTCAGCGCGTCGCTCGGCGTTTCCCTGCGTGAGGGCGATTATTTCGGTCCGCTCATCCGCGACATGGCAGGCCGGCTCGCTTTCGGGGAAGCCCCCGTGGACGTGACGCGCACCTACCTCGGCTCGCCGCTCGGGCCCATGCAGGCGCGCGACGGCAACATCCACCGCGGGCGTCCGAAGCAAGGGATCTTCCCGATGATCAGCCACTTGGGCACGATGGTGTCGGTGGTCGCGGGAGCCCTGCTCGCGCGCCGCTTGCGCGGCACACTCCCGGGCGCGGTCGGCGCGACGTGCATCGGCGACGGCGGCACGAGCACCGGCGCGTTCCACGAGGGGATGAACCTGGCCGCCGTCGAGCGGTTGCCCCTGGTCGTGGTCGTCGCCAACAACCAGTACGCCTACTCCACGCCCACCAGCCGCCAGTTCGCCTGCGCCGACCTGCTCGACCGCGCCGCCGGGTACGGCTTCGCCGGACACGACGTGGACGGCACCGACCTCGTCGCCTGCCTCCAGACCGTTGGAGCCGCGGTGGCGGAGGCCCGGGCGGGCAAGGGGCCGCAGATGATCGTCGCCCGCCTCCTGCGCCTGACCGGCCACGGCGAGCACGACGACGCCTCCTACATGGACCCCGCTCTGCGCGCCTCGGCCGTGGGTGGCGACTGCCTCAAGCTGGCCCGGCAGCAGATTCTGACCCGCGGCTGGGCGCAGGAAGCCGACCTCGACGCCTGGCGCGTCAAGTGTCTCTCGCAGGTCGATGCCGCCGTGGCCACCGCGCAGTCCGATGCCCCACCCGACCTCGCGCGCGTGCACTGGACGGCCCTGAGCACGACGGACCTGAACAGCGTTTTCCCCCAGCCATGAACTCCCCGGCGGCAGGCGCGCGGGCGGTTTCGCGGGAGCGGGTTCGACGCGGCGGTGACCGTCTGACGCAGGGCCGCCGCGATTTTCCCCGGCCATGAGCATCACCTATCTGGAAGCCATCCGCGAGGCGCAGGCCAAGGCGCTCGCGCTCGACGAGCGCGTCTTCATCTACGGGCAGGACGTGGGCGCGTTCGGCGGGGCGTTCAAGGCGACGAAGGGTCTGGCCAAGGAGTTCCCGGGCCGGGTGCTCGACTCGCCGATCAGCGAGGACGCCGCCATCGGCTTGGCGGTGGGGGCGTCCTACGAGGGGATGCGGCCCATCATCGAAATGCAGTTCGCCGACTTTTCGAGCGTCGCTTTCAGCCAGATCGTCAACCAGGCGGCCACGCAGTTCTGGCGCACGCAGGTCCCCTGCCCGCTCGTCGTGCGCCTGCCGAGCGGCAGCACGGCGGGCAGCGGGCCCTTCCATTCGCAGAGCATGGAGGCCATCTACGCGCATTATCCCGGGTTGATCGTGATGAACCCGGCGACCGTGGAGGACGCCTACCAGATGTTTCTGGAGGCCGTGTCCATCGACGACCCCGTCATCTTCTGCGAGCACAAGTTCCTCTATTACCATCTCAAGGCCGATGCCCTGCCCACAGAAATCCGGCCCTCGCTGCCGGTCGGCAAGGCGCGGGTGACGCGCGCCGGACGCGACGCCACGGTCGTCACTTACGGCGCGTTGGTCCACGAGGCGCTTTCCGCCGCCGACAAACTCGCCGCCGAGGGTGCCGAGATCGAGGTGGTGGACCTGCGGACGGTCAAGCCGCTTGACTTGGACACGATCCTCGGCAGCGTGGCGCGGACCGGCCGCCTGCTGTGCGCCGGCGAGGCGGCCCCCTGGGGCGGGACGACGGCGGAGGTCATTTCGCGCGTGGCCCAAGAGGGATTCACGCTGCTCGACGCACCGCCGATGCGCCTCAACGCGCGGGACACGCCAGTGCCCTACCATCCGGCGCTCTGGCAGGCGCACCGGCCAGGCGCACAGTCGATTGTCCGCGCCGTCCGCGACCTGCTCAAATTCTAAGCTCTCCCCATGTTCCCCATGCGCGTCCCGATCATCATGCCCCAGCTTGGGGAATCTATCGCCGAGGCCACCGTGGTCAGCATCTCCGTCGCGGTGGGCGACCACGTCAACGCCGACCAGGAAATCATCGAGGTCGAGACGAACAAGGCGCTGTTGCAGGTGACGACCCCATGCTCGGGCGAAATCCTGGAACTGACCGCCAAACCCCAGGAAACGTACGAGGTCGGGGCCACGTTGGGTTTCGTTGAGGCCGTGCCGGAGGAAGCGGCACGCCTGGGCCTGACGCCCGCCGACGACGGTGAGTCCACCCCCGCGCCGCTGCTGGATGTCGATCCCGGCCAGCCGATGCCTGCCGCCCAGAACGGCCACGGCCGCCACGCGGACGCGCCGCCGGTGCCCGCTGACCTGTCCGAGGAATTGGCGACGGGCGACGCGGAGCCCGTCACGGCCACCCGGCAGCCCACCGTGCGCCCGCCCGCGGCGGGCGGCGGCCGCGGGCCGCCCCCGCGACCATGCTTTCCAATTCGTCGAGGGCGGCCAGCATCTTGTGCTGCTGTTCCTCGTCCTCCATCCACTCCGCCCGCAGCTTCAGCCGGGTGATCGGCG
>CALMAQ010000054.1 GCA_937859745.1 uncultured Verrucomicrobiota bacterium
TTCTTTGACTTTCCCGCCCCCCTCCGCTAGATGCAGGGCGTTCCATGTGCACCAACCTCAAGCACGTTCATTTTCTGGGCATTTGCGGCACCGCCATGGGCGCGGTCGCGGCGGCGTTGCGCGACCAGGGCTACGTCGTCACGGGCTCCGACGAGGACATCTATCCGCCGATGTCCACGTTCCTCGAAGAGAAGGGCATCGCGCTCTCCAAGGGCTACCGGCCCGGCAACCTGCCCGCCGACGCGGAACTGATCGTCATCGGCAACGCCATCCGCCGCGGCAACCCGGAAGTGGAGGAGGTGCTCAACCGCAAGCTGCCGTATTCCTCGCTGCCCGAGGTGCTCAAGTTCTTTTTCCTGCGTGGACGGCACAACCTCGTCGTCACCGGCACCCACGGCAAGACGACCACCACCAGCCTGCTCGCCTGGGTGCTGCAATCCGCGGGCCTCTCGCCCGGCTACATGATCGGCGGCCTGCCCAACAACCTCGGCCAGGGCGCGCAGTTCAACGCCTCGCCCTTCTACGTCATCGAGGGCGACGAGTACGACACGGCCTTCTTCGACAAGCGCAGCAAGTTCGTCCACTACCTGCCCGAACTGCTCATCATCAACAACATCGAGTTCGACCACGCCGACATCTACAAGGACATCGACGAGATCAAGCTGAGTTTCCGGCGGCTGGTCAACATCGTGCCGGGCAACGGGATCATCCTCTACAACGCGGACGATCCCCATTGCGCGGACGTGGTCGCCGCGGCGCACTGCCGGACGATGCCCGTGGGCCTCGGCGCGCCTGCCAACGAGGGCCGGATCGAAGACATCCGCTACGACACGGGCGTGACGCGCTTCCGGCTCTTCGGCGAGGAGTTCAGCGTGCCGATGATGGGCGAGTTCAACGTCCGCAACGCGGCGATGGGCATCGCGGCGGCCAGGTTCTACCAGTTGGACGACGCGAAGATCCGCCGGGCACTCGACTCCTTCACTGGCGTGCGGCGGCGGCAGGAACTGCGCGGGGTGGCCAACGGCATCAAGGTCGTGGACGACTTCGGCCACCACCCGACGGCGATCCACGAAACGCTGCGCGGCCTGCGCCAGCTCCACGGCAAGGAAGGCAAGCTGTGGGCGCTCTTCGAGCCCCGCAGCAACTCGACGCGGCGCGCCGTGTTCCAGGACAGCCTCGCCGGGGCGTTCGAGTACGCGGACGGCGTGGTGATGGCGCGCGTCGCCAAGCTGGAGCAGATCCCCGAGGACGAACGCCTCCGGCCCGAGGTGGTCGTCGAGTCCATCCGCGCCAGCGGCAAGCCCGCGTTCTACGAGGACGGCACGCCGGCGATCATCGAGCGCACGAAGACCCTGGCGCAGCCGGGCGACATGGTGGTGGTGTTCAGCAACGGCGGCTTCGACGGCATCCATGCGAAGCTGCTGGCGGAACTCGAAGCAGGCGCGGTGTCCGCGCCTGCCCTGTGATGGGTCATCCGCGGGCACCCGCTGCCGGGATGGCCCCGCCGCGCGAGACCGCCCAGCGGGTCCATGACTATGGCCACCTCGTGCGTCGGTGGCGGCGGATCGCGCGCGGCGCGGGTCTGCGGCTGGAGGAGTTCGCGCGGCAGGACGAGTTTCCCGTGTTCTGCGTGCGGACCAAAGGAGACCCGATGGAGGGTGGCCTGTACGTCTCCGCGGGCATCCACGGCGACGAGCCCGCCGGGCCCGAGGCGCTGGCGCAATGGGCGGAAGCCCACCTGGCGACCCACGCGCGGGACTTGTCGGCCCCATCCCTGTTCCTGCTGCCGTGCCTGAATCCTTGGGGGCTGGTCAACAATCGCCGCTCGGACCACAAGGGCCGCGACCTCAACCGCGTGTTCGACCGTCGCCTCTCGCCGCTGGCCGAGCTGCGGCGGCTGCTCGACGGATGCCGCTTCGACCTGGCGCTGCACCTGCACGAGGACTACGACGCGCAAGGGGCCTACCTCTACGAGGTCCACACCGGGGCCGCGCGCTGGGGTGCCGGGCTGTTGCGCGCCTGCACCAGCCGGAGCCTCCCGGTGGAGACCCGGCGGCGCATCGATGGCTGGCGGTTCCGCGACGGCCTGCTGGCGCAACGGATCGACCTCGGCGCGGTGCCGGGGCAGCCCGAGGCGGTTCACCTGTTGCGACACCATGCGCCACACGTCTGCACGTTCGAGACGCCCAGCGAGTTCGGGTTGGTCCGGCGGGTCCGCGCCCACGTCCGCTTCGTTTCGGCGTGTCTGAAACAACTGAAACGTCTGGAAACTAAAAAGGGCGCAAAAACAGGGTTTTAGGATTATTTTTGTCCGCGTTGTCGCTCGGACCCGCTGACATGGCTGCCACCTCTTTCCCCACCCATGGCCGCTACCAGGTCGAATGCCAGCTTGGCGAGGGCGGCGTCGGCGAGGTGTTCCGCGCGTACGACACCCGGCTCCACCGCCACGTGGCGCTCAAGCGGCTGAGCCCGGCCACCGACGGCGAGGGCGGCTTGCCCGATCCGGACGGCCAGGCCTGGCGGGAGGCGGTCCACCTCGCCTCGCTCCAGCATCCCAACGTGGTCAGCGTGTACGACTTCGACGTGGACGAAATCGGGGCGTTCCTGGTCATGGAACTGGTTCAGGGCGAGACGCTCGAAGCCGTCGTTGCACGGGGGGCGTTCTCGTTGGCCGACTTCCGCATCCTGGCCGAGCAATCGCTCGAAGGGCTCGCCGCCGCCCACCAGACCGGCCTCTACCACTGTGATCTGAAGCCCGCCAACCTGATGCTCAAATACAACGCGCTTGGCCGCTTGCAGATCAAGCTGCTGGACTTCGGCATCGCCGGTTTTTCCATCGACGTGAACGCCATGGCCGACTCCGCCGACCCCCAGCAGGAGCGCATCATCCTGGGCACGGTCGAGTTCATGGCCCCGGAGCGGTTCGAGCAGCGGCCCATCAACGCCCAGACGGAACTCTACTCGCTGGGCTGCATCTTCTACTACGCCCTGACCGGAGTGGATCCCTTCGGGGGCCGCACCGTCCAGGAGGTCATCGCCAGCCACCTGAATGCGCTCGTGCTCGCGCTGGCTGAACTGCGGCGGGACCTGCCGCCTCCTCTCTGCGACTGGATCATGCGCCTCATCAGCCGCGACCCCGCCGTCCGCCCGGCCTCCGCGCTGGAGGCGTTGGGCGAGTTCTGCGCCTTGCCCTTGGGCTAGCGGATCACCGGCACGTCCGTGATCTGCGAGGCGTGCGGGAAATAGACCCACACGCTGCGCACGGTCGCCGGGATGGGCGGGAAGGTGGCTTCGAGCACCCGGCGCTCGCCCGCTTTCATCGGCGGGTCGATCCGGGAGCACAGCGCGTTGGTCGGCGTCTCGCGCACGATATCGAACCGCAGCTTCGTGGCGGGGTCGATCAGGTAGAGCCCGGTAATCTGCTGCGCGCTGGCGAGATCCGAGCCGGTGCCGGTGAACTGGCCCGTGGCGATCAGTTCCCCACTTCCATTGTTGGTGAACGCCAACCGCAGGGTCGCCCGCTGGCCGGCGGGCGCTTTCAGGCCCAGCGCCTCCACCGTGAACGGCACGGTCGAGTTGGCGCTCTCCACCGAGCCGATGGCCTTGCCGGCCGAGCCGTTGGGGACGGGGTTCGTCTGGTTGGTGTAGACGTTGGGCTCGTTGTTGGAGGTCGGCTGGTCGATGGCCGAAGAAGGGCCCGGCTGCACGGGGTTGGCCGGAACGGGGACCGCGCCGGGGTCGCCGATGGACGCCTCGGTGGGGATTGGCTCGCCCGCCTGCGGCAGGCCGATGGGAACGTTCAGGATCGGGGTGGTCTTGGGGAAGTAAACGTCGAAGGAACTGGTCGTGTCCGGCGGCGCGGCCAACTGGGCGTAGAGCACCCGGCGCTCGCCCGGCTGGAGCGGGGGCGCGATCCGCGAGCACAGCGCCGCGCCAGAAGTGGCGCGCAGCACCTCGTACTTCTTGCGCCCGTTCGGATCGACCGCGTAGAGCGCCGAAATCCTGCCGAGTTCGGCGGGGCTGCTGTTCCCGGCGAAGTCGTAGTTGATCGTCATCGGCATCGTCCCGCGGTTCGTGACCGCCAGGCGGAGCAACAGGGTATTGGAGACCGTCCGGTGGGCGTCGACGACTTCCAGCGTGAAGGGTTGGTCGGTCATGCCGTCGGCGTGGTAGTTCGGCTCGCCGGTCGTCACCGGGGCGGGAATCTGCGCCCGGAGCGGCCCGGCGGCCAGCCCGAGCAGACACAAGGCGGCCACGAACAAACGGCAGGGAGGAAAAGAGCAGGTGGGCATAGGGATGGCACAGACAAAATCGTTCGCCGTCAATCCACTACGCTTGCAGCACATTTTGTTCCGTCAGCGCAGCCCCGTGGCCACCGCCAGCAGGACGGCCAGCAGGCCGAGCGCCGCTAGTGCCAGGTACAGCGGCCAGACGAAGCGCAGCCAGTCGTCGTAACGCACCCGGGCCGCGCCGAGGATCGCCATGAGCGCGGCGTTCGTGGGCGTCAGCAGTTCGCACAGGCCCGCGCCGTACTGGTAGGCCAGGACCGCCACCTGCCGGGACATCTTGAGCAGGTCGGCCAGCGGCGCGAGGATGGGCAGCGTCAGCACGGCCTGCCCGCTGACGCTCGGCACCGGGAAGTGCAGCACCGTCTGCCCGAGCATCATGCCCGCCGCCGACAGCGCCACGGGCAGGTGCCGGAGGGGAGAGAACAGCCCCAGCACGAGCGTGTCCACCACCTTGCCGTCGTCGAGCACGACGTAGATCGCCCGGGAGAACCCCACCAGCAGCGCCGCGAACGTCATCGACCGGAACCCTTCCACGAAGGCCTCCGCCGTCCCGTTCCAGCCGAGTTTCCCGATCAGGCCCGCCGCGATGCCCATGATGAAGAACGCCGCCGTGTCCTCCGGGAAGTCCCACTTCCAAAAGATCACGCCGGAGATGAACACCGCGAAGGTCACACCCACCAGCGCCAGGATGACCGCCGTGCGCCCCACAGAGGTTGCTTCGGTCGACACGGACTCTTCCGGAGCGTCGTCGCTCGCGGCCGCACGGTCGTCCGCCCGCGTCCGGGCCAGGCGTGCGTGCCGCTGGACGCCCCACGTCCAGAAGGCCACCGCCAGCAACAGGAAAACCAGCCGATAGCCGAACCCGGAGAACTGCGGCACCTGGGACGCCTTCTGTGCGATGACTGCCTGGAAGGGGTTCGCCGGACTGAACGACGAGCCGACCGACGCCGCACCCAGGCTCATCGCCACGGCCGTCAGTGGGTCGTAGCGCATCCTCCGGCACAACAGGAGCAGCACCGGCACCATGGCGATGATCTCCTCCTGGAGGTTTTCCAGCGCGCCCCCCAGGGCAAACACCGCGCAAACCGCCGGGATGATCCAGCTCTGACGACCTTGGAGTTCCTGGGTCAGCCAGTCCACCGCGCGGCGGAGCGCGCCGGTGCGGTCCACCACGGCGAAAGCGCCACCCACCAGGAACACGAAGAAAATCACGTCGGCCGCCGCGATCATCCCCTTGGGCGTTTCTACCATCGCCTCGAAAGGCCCGATGTGCCGGGCGTCAACGCGGTGGTACGTGCCCGCCACGACGACCTCGCGTCCCGCGACGGGGTCGTCGCGCCGCTCGTACTGCCCGGCTGGGATGATCCAGGTCAGCAGCGCCGCCAGGAAGATGCCCGCGACGAGCAGCACCATCGGATGAGGAAAAGACCACTTCACGGCGGCGTCGGCGCGCCTCCCTTTTCGAGCCGTCCATGCCGGGCGAGCAACTGGCGGACCTCCTCTTGCGGCAGCGCGGGGATCGTGTGCCCGTCACGCCCCGTCATCGGTTCGGCGGCCACCAGCGCGTTGATGATCGCCTCCTCCGTGGCCTGCGCGACCGCGTCGAACAACGGGCTCATCCGGTCGTTGGGCAGCATCTCCAACCTGGTGACGCCCTCCGGTTCGGCCGCGCCGAGGTTGGCGGTGGAAAAGGCCAGGAAAATGTCTCCGGAGCCGTTGCCCGACACGCTGCCCGTGCGCGCGAGGCCCATGCTGGCCCGCCGTGCGAGCCGCTTGAGCTGGTGCGGCAGCAACGGCGCATCCGTGGCGATGAGGATGATGATGCTGCCCATGTCCTGGTCGCGCAGGGCGGGTTCCTTGAGTTCCTGGCCCACGGGGACTCCCGCGATGGTCAACTGGTGCCGCAGCCCGCAGTTGGCCTGCACCAGCACCCCCACGGTGTAGCCGCCGTGCTTCGCGCTGAGGCGGCGCGACGCCGTGCCGGTGCCCCCCTTGAACTCGTAGCAGATCATCCCCGTGCCGCCGCCGACGCTGCCCTCGGCCACGGGGCCGCCCTTGGCGCTGTCGATGGCATGGAAGACGTGCTCGTCCTTGACGTGGAACCCGTTGATGTCGTTGAGCCAGCCGTCGTAGGTCTCCGCGACCACGGGCAGGCTCCACCAATAGCCGGTCGCGTCTGGTTCGCCGTGCTTCACCCGCCACTTGATGACGGCGTCGCGCACCGTGCCAACGCTGTGAGTGTTCGTCAGCAGGATCGGCCCTTCGAGGAAGCCGCCTTCCTCCACCCATTCCATGCCGGTCATCTCGCCGTTGCCGTTCAGGCTGAAACCGCCCGCGAACACGGGATGGTTGAGCGTGTCTTCGTGCCCGCGGGGCAGGATCGCCGTCACCCCCGTGCGGACGGGTCCCTCGCCCACCTTCAGGGTGCCTTCACCGGAGATCAGCGTGGTGAAACCCACCTCGACGCCGGGCACGTCCGTGATGGCGTCCAGTTCCCCCGGCACCCCCTCGAAAGGGATGCCCAGCAGACGTGCGCGGGGCTTGTCCGCCGCCCGCGTGACACCGGGGACTGCAAGGCACCCGCAAGCAACGATGCACCCGAGAAGAAAAAAACCGCGCGTCAGGAAGAGCACGTTCGTGAGGGTCAACCGATCCGCATGCGCGGTGCGTAGCCAAGCGCGGCCTGTTTGGCTGATTCCGCGTCTGAAAGCGGCGACTGCCCGGCCGACGCATTACCCGCGGGCAGCGACGGCGCGGCGAGCGGAGCGCCCGGCGGCTCCAGCGGCAGCGTGATATTCACGCACAGGCCGGCGGAGCCGGAATCAAGTTCGATCTTGCCCCCGTGGTCAAGCAGCACCCGTTGAGCGATGGGCAGCCCCAGGCCAAGGCCCTGTGCCTTCGTGCTGAAGAACGGCGAGAAGGCGCTTTCCAACGCCGAGGCCGCCATGCCCGGACCGTTGTCGGTGATCGCCAGCTTGAAGCCGTGGATCTCCCCGCCGGACCGGTGACCGACCATGCGCACCTTGATCATCGCGCGGGTTTTCCGGGTCATCGCCGCCTCGATCCCGTTGACAAACAGATGGTGGAATCCTTGCACCAGTGCCTTCGCGTCGCCAAGCCAGCGGGGCAGGCCCTCGTCGGCCGAGATCTTGATCTGCGCGTCCACGGCTTCTGTGGCGGCCCGCGCACTGTCAGCCGCCTCTTGCAAGAGGGTCGCTAGATCGGCAGAATCGACCGTGCCCACGCTCGGATGAGCGAAGCCCTCGATTTGCGCGACGATGTTGTCCAGCCGTCCAACCTCCCGCGAGACCATCTCACGGAACTCCAGCCGGAAATCCTCGTCGTCGTAACGTTTGGGCAGCAACTGGGTGAACGTTTTGATGGCGACGAGCGGGTTGCGGATCTCGTGGCTGATCCCGGCCGCCAACTCGCGCCAGAACCGCGTCCGCTCGATCTGCTCCTGCTGTGCATCGGCCTGGAGTTGGTCCGTGATGTCGTCGATCAGCGCCACCGCCCCGAAGCACCGCCCGGCTGCCGTGAGCTGCCGCGTGCGCATGGCCAAAGCACGGCCGCCTGTGGACTGCGATTCGAGAAAGCGCGGCTCGCGCGTCGGTTCACCCGCCAGGGCATCGCGCAGCAGGCTGGCGACGCGGTTGCCGAGGCTTTCCACGGCCACCCGCGGCCCGGGACGGCCCGAGGCACTGGGGGCCGAGCGGGCGAAATCCCGCGCCACCGCAGGGAACATCTGTTCGGCGGGCGCGTTGCACCACGTCAGGAAGCCTTCCGCGTCCACCGTCAGGATGGCCGTGGGCATCAACTGTAAAAGGTTTTCGCCGAGAGCCTTTTGCGAAAGGGCCTCCTGGTGCTTGATCGCATTTTCCAGCGCCGTGACGACATGTTCGCTCAGGAAGGACAGTTGCGGGTGATCCTGGTGATCGAAGGGGAAGCCGTCCGTCTGGCCCGTGAACAGCCAGCCGAGCACTCGACCGCGCAGGTTGAGCGGGATGAAGGTTTCCGCCCCCAGGAGGTCCAACGAGCGCCGCAGCAGGGAGCGTTCGGAGGGATCGCTGATGTGGTCCAACGAGGAGCGGGTGATAAGCCGGGGATGCCGCTGGAGCCAGCGCACGAGCGGGTCGCGGTCGCTGAACTCCATGGCATGGGTGTCGTCCAGGCAGCACCGCCCGGCCTGCAGGCGGTAGCTGGTCTGGCCATCCTGCCGGTAAAACAGGCCGACGCGTGAAACCAGCGCCGCGCTGGACACGCCGTCCACGATCTTCTCGAACAATCCTTCGAGCCGGTCGAGTTGCTGCGTGGCCTTGACCAGGTTTTGCAGGCCTATCGGGTTGCGGTTCTGCCCCCCGCGGCCCGCGCCGCTGACGCTGTGCTGTTGGGCCGCGCGCAGTCGCGCTACCTCGTCGCGCAACATCTGCGTCTCCTGCATCCAGCCGACCCGTTCGATGGCCCGGTCCACCATGTCGCGCACCTCCGCGCGGCTCGCGGCGAGGTCCTCGGCCCGGTACACGCCCATGTCCCGCGCGGTCGAAAACGCGTCGCTGCCTGGATGGCCGAGCGCCACCAGCACGGCCTGGGGATGCACGCGGCTCAGGCGATGGATCAACTCCAGCGCGCCCTCCAGGCGCAGGTCCACGAAGAGCAGCAAAGCCTCGCTGCCGCCGAGCAGTTCCTCCAGCCGGTGCTGGTCGGGCGCGTGGCAGATGTACGCCCGGTCCTGCATGGACCCGGCAAGCAACTGGCGCAGATCGGTATCATCCGAGTGCAGGATGCACAGAGGACGGGTGGGGGCCAAAAATTGGTTCATACGGCCGGTTCCTTATAGACTCATTACGTAACCTGTTGAGAAAAAAGATCTTGCTTGATCGTCCTCTTTTCCAGGAACGCGTAAATGAGGCCCGTTGACCCGGAGGACGGCCCCGTTGTAGCTTCAATTTACCGGCAGGTAAATGGAAAAGCACGTTCCCTTGCCGGATTCACTCTGTACTTCCATCCGGCCCTTGTGCTCGGCCACGATGTTGTAGCTCACCGACAACCCGAGGCCGGTCCCCTCGCTCTTGGTGGTGAAAAACGGGTCGAAGATGTGCGGCAGCATGTCCGGCGGGATGCCACAGCCCGCGTCGCGGACGTCCAGGCGGATCAGCGCGTCCTCGTCTTCGGACACTGGCTCCAGTTCGGTGGAAAGCTCGATCCAGCCGTGTTCCTTGCTCGCCTGGAGGGCGTTGAGGATCAGGTTGAGGAGCACCTGCTGGAGCCGGTCCTTGTCGGCGGCGATGAAGTCCTGCCCCGCATGGAACGTCTTGCGGATGTCCACGTTCTGACGCGCCGCCTGCGGGCCGACCAGCCGCACGGCGTTGTCGATGACCTCGTGCAGGTTGACCTGTTCGATGATCAGCGGCGCGGGCCGCGCGAAGGCCAGGAGCTGGTTGACGATCCGCTCGATGCGCGCGATCTCGCTGCCGGCCAGCCCGCTGAAGTCGTTGCGGAACTCCGCGTCGTCGTACCGTTTGGGCAGGAGCTGGGTGAACGTCTTGAGAGCGGTCAACGGGTTCTTGATCTCGTGCGCCATGCCGGAGGCCAGCGTGCCGATGCTGGCGAGCCGGTCCGCCTGGCGCACCTGGCGTTGGAGGCGTTCCAGGATGGTGTGGTCGTTGAGCACGAGCACCGTGCCGATCAGCTCGCCCTCCTCGCCGGTGAACGGCAGGCAATAGGCGCGCAGGTGGGCCTGGTCACGGGCGCTGGGCCGCAGGACGATCTCCTCGCCCACCAGGTTATGCTCGCTGCGTTTCATGGTGAGCACGAGTTCAGACAGTTCCGGCGGCAGTTCCACCTCACTGGGAGCAAGCATATCGTCCAACTGGAGGAGGCGGCGCGCCTCGGGGTTGATGACGTTGACGGTGCCGCCACGGTCCATCGTGATGACCCCGCAGGGCAGGTGCTCGACGAGCAGGCGGTTGTACGCCTGGCTCTGCTGCGCCTCGGTGTAGAGGTGGGCGTTGACGATGGCGACGCCGAGTTGTTCGGAGATGAGCCGCAGGGTCTTGCGCCCGTCGCCGCCGTAGATGCGCCCGCCGTTGCGCGGCGAGAACAGCACGATGGCGCTGAGCTGGCCCCGGTAATGCGCGGGCACGATGAGGTCGCACCCGAGCGCGCGCAGGCGGCCCAACAGGACGCGCTGCTGCGGGGTAGAGGCATGCCGCACCAGTTCCTCCATGGCGATGTCCGGGGTGCCCGCCCGCAGGCTGGCGACGACCGGGTCGTCTTCCGCGAGGTTGAGCATGTCGGCGCTCTGGGCGTCGTCGATGGCTCCGAGGCTGCGGCTGGTATAGGCGCGGTACCCGCTGAAGCCTTGCACGCCGGGCAGCAGAATCCTCACCTCGCGCACCCCGACCGCCTTGCTGATCACCGCGCTGAACTCTTCGAGCAGTTCGCTCAGGGTGGCGACCGATTGGAGCAGCTGGCCCACGCGGCTGACGATGGCCTCCACGTCCAGGTCGTTCGGCGGCAGGATGGTCCGCGCCACGCGCCGCAGAGGGGTGGCGGCGGAGTTGATGAGCACCGCCGCCAGCATGCCCGCTAGCACCGTTGGACCCACGTCCGACTCCATCCCCAAGCGCACGAAGCTCCAGCGTAACGCGAACCACAAGCTCGCGAACAGCAGCCCGGAATATACCGCCAGCAACAGGTACGAGAGTCCCAGACGCAGGACGGCGCGGACTTGCAGGATGCCGCGCGAGGTGATGCCGTAAGCGATGATGACGTCGAAGAGAATGATCCGCAGGAGCGCGACCGTGCCGAGAAACTGCGCCGCGTGCAGGAATGCTTGTGCGATGCCACTTAGCAGCGTACTCAGCGCCAGCACCGCGCAGCCAAGCCAAGTGAATTGAAGCTCCACCCGGTGCGCTCCCGTGGTGTTAGGCCGGTAAAGATCAACGAACATCATCACCGCAAGCGTTGACGCCGCTATAATTAAATATAGATAATGCCAAACAACGGTCGGCGCGAAATCCGGCTGGGGGACTAAATGACTTACGCCGCTTAAGGGTGCCACCATCCGGAGGTCGCGCAAGTACAGCGGGCTCATGCAGAACCCCGCTTCCAACAACCCGGCCAGCAGCCACCAGCGCGCGCGTCGGACGTGTTGCAGCCACAAATCCCTCGGATTGCTGAGCGATGCACGCAGCAGCATGAACGCGGGAGCGATCAACGATCCCCAAGCCGAGCATTCCCGCAGCCAGAACGCCACCCGTGGCGCGTCCTGAAAAAAGAAGGTGAGTTGGATGCCTAAAATCCATCCGCCGACCGTGATCGTCAGCAGCAGAAAGCTGCGGTTGATAGGCCGACGGGGATTGGTCAGAAAGACGGCGACACCCAGTAGAACATGACACGTTACTGCCACCGCCGCAAAGATGAGGTTTTCGTGCACGGGAATTTACGAGGTCGAGTTTTGGATGGAAGCGCGGCTAACCTGCGCCGCCGACCACGAGGCTGATGTTGCCCCCACTCAGGCCGTGTGCGTTGAGCAGCGTCTTGCGTAACTTTACCCGCCGGGGTTGACCGCCAATATAGTCGAGGTCGCAGTCCACGTCGCCATGCCGCCAGTTAACCGTTGGTGGGAGCAGGTTGTTGCGGTGCGAGAGCGAGAGCGCCACGAGTTGCAGAGCCCCCGCCGCACCGAGCGGGATGCCGGTGACTCCCTTGATCGACCCCACCGCAAGCCGGTATGCCTCCTGTCCGAAGACGTTCTTGATTGCCTCCGTTTCGCAACGGTCTAGCACGGGGTCGCCACACCCCCAGGCAGAGATAAAATCGACATCGCGCACGTTGCACCCAGCATTATCCAACGCGCCCTTCATTGTGATCTCCAGCCCTGAACTCGGCTGGTCGCGGCGTTGGTCAGGACAGGCGTGGACGCCACAAATTTCCACGTAAGGCTCAACGCCGCGGTCACGCGCCAGTGCCGCGGTCTCCAGAACCACCATCCCGGCCCCCTCGCCAAGCACCCCGTTCTCGCGCTCACGGTCAAACGGACGACTGGCCTCAAGTGGCAAGTGGCGCTTGCTGGTCATGCCTGACGCTTTGATCGCCGAAGCCACCACTGCGGTCAGCGGGGCATCCGTGCCGCCCGCGACCACGAAGTCGTAGCGGCCGAAGCGGATCAGGTCGACCGCTTGCCCGATGGCATCGACCCCTGACGTACAATTGTTAGTCAGACTGGTGATGTTTGCCGTGGACATCTGAAGCAACTCCGCCACGGCAATCGCCGCAGATTGAAAATTCTGACCCGCCGTCGCGCTCGGCGGTACGCCGCGCGTCCCGGCGTTGTCCATCTCGCGCACCAGCATTTCCACCTCGCGCGTGGTGCTCACCGAGGAACCCAGGATGACGGCGACCTGACGCCCAGCAAGGTCTTCGGGACGATAGCCCGCGTCCTTGAGGGCTTCATGCGCCGCCACGACCGCGAACTGCGTCACCCGCGCCATCCGCCGCGGCCGCCAACGCGGCTCGATGTGGCGGGCGGCATCCCACCCTTTCACGGCAGCCGCCACGCCCAGGTCCGTGCCGGCGGCACCAACCCGCTCATAGATGTCGATGCAAGTGCGCCCTTCCAACAAGGCCTCCCAGAGTGCTTTGGCTCCCACGCCAGCAGCAGACACCGCACCCACACCTGTGATGACCACCCGGCGACGATCAGGGACGGTGTTGTACTGCAAATAACTCCAACGAGGGTAATTCATAATGGTTGCAAAAGTTTGTTGATTACAAGAGAACCTATCTAAGGAAGAGTTTGTTACAGCCGTGCCCAGACTAGAAGCACTGCGTGAGTACCAGAATTCATGCCACTTTGCGGTGCTCGGGGACAGACAAATTTCCCGGCAGGCAGCATCCTCCAACTCTTTTTTCCTGCACCGTTTCGTTCCAAACGCCCGCCGCGCGCGCGAGAACTGCTGCGATTACCCTCTATGCCCATCCTGCTTGACCGCTCCACAGCGTCTGCCCCGCTGTCGTCGAAGGCAAGGGTCCTAGTCATTGATGACGACTACGGCCCACGCGAAAGCCTGCGTATCTTGCTCAAGTACGACTATGACGTGATCGTCGCCAGCAGCGTGGCGGAAGGTCTGGGACTGCTCCAGGCCAACGTGGTGGACACAATCATCCTCGACAACCGGATGCCGGGACGCACGGGGCTGGAGGGCATCGTCGACATCCGCGCCATCGACGAACACGTTTCCATCATCATGCTGACCGGGTACGGCACGCTGGAAACCGCCTGCGAGGCATTTCGCAACCAGGCGACCGACTTCATGACCAAGCCGCCGGACACGGATGCCATGTTCGAGGCCGTGACCAAGAACGTGGCAATCGCTCGCGCCAAGCGCGCCCGCGCCATCCTGACCAAGGAACTCTCGGAGCTGAACCTCAACCTCAGCGCCGAGCTGTCCGAGACCCGCCCGCTAGCCAAGCTGGGTCGGCGTTCCGACGAGATCATCCACGATCTCGGCAATCCGCTGACAATCCTCACCTGCTGCGTCGAACTGCTCCAGAACAAGGTGGACGAGATGAAACTGGAGGAAGGAGAGCAGTGGATGGAGGCCCTTGGCTACATCCAGATGATCAAGAAGAGCGTGCAGCACTGTTGCAGCTTGGCGGACACCTGGCGGCAATTGCGTGACGACATCGCGGAGAACCGCGAGACGATCAACGCACGCGATTTCCTGCAAGGGGCTCTCGAATCCGTGCAACCGATGGTTGCCACGTCGCGCGTTGCCTTCGAGGCAGACTTCAACGATGTCCGTCCTGGAACACTCGTGGAATTCGACACCACGCAAATGCGCCGGGTCCTGCACAACCTAATCATCAACGCGATCCACGCCAGCCAGCATCCGGCGGCCAAGGTGACGTTGTGCGCTGCCACGAAGGACGACGCGCTGGAAATTGCTGTGTCAGACAACGGCACCGGCATCCCCCCCGATCGTCTGGCCATGATCTTCGAGCCGTACTATACGACCAAGAAAGAAGGTACCGGTCTAGGTTTGGCCATCTCCAAGCGCATCGTCGAGGAGCACCAGGGAGAGCTGTCCGCCGAGAGTGCCACTGGCGTGGGATCGAAGTTCATCATCTCGGTACCCGCACGGACGCCCGTGGACGCAACGGCGGCCTGAGGACAGCTACCCGGCACGCCGGTCGATCACGGATGGGGTCTTGCCCGTGCGTGCGTTGACCTCCAACTGCAAGGGCTCGACCCATTCGAAGCGCACCGGCCGGACGACTCCTTTGCCGATGGCCTCGGCCAGGATCGGCTTCTGCCGGAGGAAGCTATCGAGCAAACCCTGTCCGCTAGACTTCTGCACGGAGTGGGGTGCCCCGCTGGCCAGCCTCATCGTGAGGCCATCGCGCCCGTCTTCTTGGGTGACGACGAGTTGGAACTGCTGGATGTCTAGGGGCGTGCGGAAAGGTTCCAAGATCTTGGTGATCTCCGCGACCGTCACGTTGAAGGTCGCCAGCCGCACCGAATCCTCCGTCCGGCCCAGCAGCAGGAACTTGCGTTCCGTGCCCCCGGAAGGCTCGATCCACTGCGCCCGGTCGCCCGTCGGATAACGCAGCATGGGCATGAGGCGGCGCGTCAGATTGGTGAAGATGATCTTGCCCGGGCGGCCGGTTTCCTCGATGACCACGCCCGTTTCCTCGTCGTGGATCTCCATGAGCGCCGCGCCGTCGGCCACACGATGTTCGCCCGGCCCGCAGTCGGAGGGTGCCAGGGCGATCACTCCGCCGTCCACGCTGGCGTAGCTGATCGAGCGGATCTGTATCCCGGGAAACCGGCTTTCCAGGAGGCTGCGTTGGTCCGGCGTGAACGGCTCGCCGCCGAACACGATGCGCGAAACCCGCACGTCCTCGATCTTCTCTTGCTCCAGAAAATTGGCCAAGTTCATGAGGTGCGTCGGGAACCCGGCCCACACGTTGACCTTGGACCCGCGGATAATGCGAATGGCGTCCGGCACCGGCACGAAGTAACCGATAGGGTATTGTAGCACCTTGGCGGTCATCTCCTTCATCGCCTCGGTCATCACGGTGAACGAAGCGTAGAGATAGCCCGTGGCGAACAGGTTGGCCACACGGTCGCCATCGCGCAGTCCCGTGTTCTCGAGCGCTCGCGCCGTGAGGGCCACGGCGGTGTTCGCCTCGTCGTCCCGGAAGTAGGAGAACTTCGGCGCGCCCGTGCTGCCGCCGCTGTTGAGCACCAGACCGCCTTCCAACGGTCCGGTGACGACCGCGCGCGGGTCGCGGGAGTGTGCCTCCCAGTAGTTCGCGGCGTTCAACACGGGCAAATCCGCCAGGGCGGGCCGTTCGGGCAGGTCCGCGTAAGCTTGCTGATAGAAGGGAGACCCCTGGCGGGCAAGCGCTACGAGTTCATCCAACGAATAGGTGATGATAGGGAGGTGAGACATCGAAGAAGAATCTTGCCTGAATGGCTGCCCGGAGGTCCCGCCGGAAAATTTTCCGGGCGGGATCAAACGCGCGGCAGGGCGGCTCGCAGGTCGCCGACAAACGCATCCACGTCCCCCGAGGTCGAGTCCCACGAGCACATGAGCCGGGCCGCGCCGCCCGGTCCCACGTCGTTGTAGAAACGCCAGCCCCGGGCCGCGACCGCCGCCGCCGCCACTGCGGGCAGCAGCGCGAACACGGCGTTCGCTTGCCGCGGGAAAGCCACGGTGACGCCGGGCAGGGCACGCAACTGTTGCTCGAGGTAAGTGGCCACGCCGTTCGCGTGCGTGGCGTGCCGCAGCCACGCGCCGCCCTCCAGCAGGCCCACCCACTGCGACGAGAGGAAACGCATCTTCGAGGCGAGCTGCCCGCTCTGCTTGCACCGGCGGCGGAAGTTGTCCGCTCTGGCCCGGTCGAAGAACACGACCGCCTCGCCGATCATCGCGCCGTTCTTGGTGCCCCCGAGGCTGAGTACGTCCACCCCCGCGCGCCAGGTCACGTCCGCCGGGGCCGCGCTGAGCCCCGCCACGGCGTTGGCGAAACGCGCGCCGTCCATGTGGACGAACAGCTTCAGTTCTCGCGCCAGGGCGGACAGCGCGCCGACTTCCTGGGGCGTGTACACTGTGCCGAGTTCCGTGGCCTGCGTCAGGCTCAGCGCGCGGGGTTGCGGTGCGTGAAAATCGTGCCGCAGGGTGTGCGCCCGCCGGACCGAGGGTTCGTCGAGCTTGCCGTCGGCGGTGTCGGCAGGCAGGAGGGTGACGCCGTGCAGGAAGAAGCCCGGCGCGCCGCACTCGTCCGTCTCGATGTGCGAGTGCCGGTGGCAGATGACGCCGTGGAAGGATTCGCAGAGGCTCCACAGCGCCAGACAGTTCGACGCCGTTCCGTTGAACACGAAGAACACCTCGCAATCCGTCTCGAACACGTCGCGGAAGAGAGCCTCCGCCCGGCGGGTCCAGGGATCGTCCCCGTAGCCAGGCAGGTGGTGCTGGTTCGCTTCGGTCATCGCGGCGAACACCTCCGGGCAGATGCCCGCGTTGTTGTCGCTCGCGAAATGTCTCGGGAATGCCGATGTCATCATGGGGGCAATATCCGCGCGCTTCCAGGTGCTGCCAGCAGTTCTTTCAGGAGAAACCGAGCACGGCGTGCGGTTGGTACGGCTCCTCCAGCCGCTTGACCTGCGCGGGCGAAAGCTGGATGCCCAGCGCCTTGACCGCGTCCTCCAGATGGTGCGGCTTGGTCGCTCCGATGATCGGGGCGCTGATTCCCTCCTTGCCCAGCATCCACGCCAGCGCGATCTGCGCCGGGTTGACGCCGATCTCCCGGGCTACCTCCCCCACCCGGTCGGCCACCCGGTAGTCGCTTTCCTGATAGTAGAGGTTGTGCGCGAAGTCGTCGGACCGGGCCCGCGTCGTCTCGCCCGCGCCGCGCGCGGGGCGGTTGCCCGCCAGGAAGCCGCGCGCCAGCGGGCTCCAAGGAATCAGGCCGATGCCTTCCTCCCGGCAGAGCGGGATCATCTCGCGCTCCTCCTCGCGGTACACGAGGTTGTAGTGGTTCTGCATGGAAACGAACCGCGGCAGGCCGTGCCGGTCAGCCAGATAGAGAAAGCGCGTGAACTCCCACGCGGCCATGCTCGACGCGCCCAGGTAGAGCACCTTGCCCTCGTCCACGAGGCCAGCCAAGGCGTCGAGCGTTTCCTCCATTGGCGTGGTGCGGTCGTAGCGGTGGATCTGGTACAGGTCCACGTAGTCCGTGCCGAGCCGCCGCAGGCTGTTTTCGATGGCGTGCCGGACGTGCTTGCGCCCGGTGCCGCGCTCGTTGGGGCTCTTGCCCGTCGGGTTGAACAACTTGGTGGCGATCACCACCTGCTCGCGGGGCACCCGCAACTCCTTCAACGCCCGGCCAAGGACTTCCTCGCTCGCGCCGTCGGAGTACATGTCGGCGGTGTCGAAAAAATTGATCCCGGCTTCCCACGCCTGCACGAAGAAGGGCCGTGCCGCCGCGTCGTCGAGCACCCAGTCGCGCCACTGCGGACTGCCGTAGCTCATGCAGCCCAGGCAAAGCCGGGATACCTGGAGTCCTGTTTTACCAAGCGAAGTCGTTTGCATCGCCCTCTATTCGCTGGGCAGCAACCATCTGTGGGTCTAAACGCATTTGCTTTGGCCAAGAGCCCTACCAGTTCTTCGCCCAAAGGGTGTAGTACTGGGCAGCGGTGACGCCGGCGGGATAGCTTTTCCCGCCGGTGCCGTAACCACCAGTAGACCACAAATCGAAAGTCGGATTGTAGCCATAGGTGCCATCGTTAGCCGTGCCACCGGAGGCCGCGGTATCCTGAGCGGCCTGGTACGCCGTCGAATAGCCATAGCTGAGACCGAACGGATCGATGATGTAGGTATCTACCGTCTGCGTTCCACTTCCCGTCGTTAGTTGGCTGGGCAGAAAGGTGACGTAGGCGCGCTTAGGATTCGCCGCCGTGTTATTGAACCCACTCAACTCCTTGAAGAGAAATTTGCTCACGAGGGCGTAGGTGCTCGGGTCCGGCGGATTGCCCGGCGGGTTGCCTTGAGCGTTGAGCGTGTCGGTGGTGTTCCCTGTCGAGTCCCGGGGGTAAGTCCCGTTGTCCACCCGGTAGTTCTCCATGGCGGTGGTCATCTGCTGGATTTCGGACTGGGCACGCGAAAACGACGCCTTGTAGCTCGCGTTGCCCGCGACGCTGAGGATTAACCCGGCGAGGATCAGGATGATGACCATCACGACGAGCATCTCGATCAACGTGAACGCACGCGGCGGCACCACGCCGCAACGGCCACGCCAGGGCAAGGGGAACGACAAGCGGCTCATGAAAGGAGGAACAGCTTCCGCCATGGCGGACTGGTGATATGCGGCAGGACGGCGGCCTAGCTGCCGCCCTGCATCGTCTGGATGATCGTGATCAACGGCAGGAACAACGCGATGACGATGGTGCCAACGACGACCGCCAAGAACACGATCATGATCGGCTCCAGCAGCGAGGTCAGACCGGCCACGGCATTGTCCACCTCATCGTCGTAGACCTCGGCGACCTTGAGCAGCATCTCGGGCAACTGGCCGGTTTCCTCACCCACGTCGATCATGCTGATCACCATCGGAGGGAAGATGCCGCTGGCTTCGAGGGGCTGGACGATGGACTCGCCTTCCTTGACGCTGTCGTGCACCTTGCCGATGGCCTCGCTGACGACGTGGTTGCCGGCCGTCTCACGCGTGATGTTGAGCGCCTGGAGGATCGGCACGCCGCTGGTCACGAGCGTGCCCAGCGTGCGGCTGAAGCGCGAGATGGAACTCTTGCGGATCAGGTCGCCGAAGAGCGGCAAGCGCAGCACCAGGCGGTCGATGGCCACCTTGCCGCCCGCGGTGGCCCGGAAGAGGTTGAAGGCTACGACCATGGCTGCGGTGACGAGGGCGATGACAATGAAGTGGTCCTTCACGGCGCGGCTCGTGTCGATGACGAACTGCGTCAGCGCGGGCAACGGCTTGCCGTTGAGCATGTCGTGGAAGATCTGCTCGAACTTCGGCACGATGAACACGAGCAGGAAGCCCATGATGGCGACGGCGATGAACAGCACGATGATCGGATAGAACATGGCCGCCACGACCTTGTTCTTGATGCGCTGCGCCTTTTCCTGGAACTCCGCCAAGCGGATGAGCACCAGTTCGAGCACGCCGCCGACTTCTCCGGCCTTGACCATGTTGATGTAGAGCTTGTTGAAGATCTTCGGGTGCTGCGCCAGGCCTTCGGAGAACGTGCTGCCGCTCTGCACGGCGTCGCTGATCTTGGCGATGGTGGCCTTGAGCACCGGGTCGCGCTCCTGCTTTTCGAGCACCATCAAGCCGCGCAAGAGCGGCAGGCCCGCGTCGATCAGCGTTGCCAACTGACGGGTGAAGATCATGAGAATCTTCGGCTTCACGGCCTTGTTGGCGGTATTGCCCGCTTTCTTGGCGACGGCCGGAGACTTGGCCTTCGCCTTGGCGACCACCGCGCCGTTCTTCTTGGCCTTCGCGGCGGAAGCTGACCCCTTCTTGCCTTCCTCGTAGACGCTGGTCGGAAAGTACCCCGCCTGGCGCAACTGACCCACCGCTTCGTTGGTGTTTTGCGCTTCGATCAGCCCCACGGATTCCTGTCCGCGGGCATCCAGGGCAACATAGTTGAATTTTGGCATGATTCCGGGGGGCAGACCGTTGAGATTATGATGAGGAAGCGAGCATGCCTTGTCGACAGGATTTTGGCCGCACACACGAAAAATCCCGGAGCCCAACGAACCCGTCCCGGCCCTCAGGTGTACTTGAGCACTTCCTCGATGGTGGTGTCGCCGTCGTAGATGGAGCGCAGCCCATCCTCGCGTAGCGTGACCATGCCCAACTCGACGGCTTTCTGCTTGATAACGATGGACGGAGCGCGCTGGTTGACCAGCTCACGGATCGGGTCGGTGATTTCCAGGAGTTCGTAGATGCCCTTGCGACCCTTGTAGCCGGTGTGGTTGCAAGCGTCGCAACCCACTCCGTAGTAGAAGTTCTTGTCACCGATGTCGTGCGCCGAAAGACCTATCTGCGCGAGCAATTCTTCTTTTGGTTCGTAGGCGGTGCGGCAGTTCGTGCAAATCTTGCGGAGGAGGCGCTGGGCCAGGATGCCCTCCAGGCTGGAGGAGATCAGGAACGGCTCGACGCCCATGTCCACCAGCCGCGTGACGGCCCCGGCGGAGTCGTTGGTGTGCAGGGTGGAGAACACGAGGTGGCCCGTCAGCGAGGCCTGGATGGCGATCTGCGCCGTCTCCAGGTCGCGCGTCTCGCCGACCATGATGCGGTCCGGGTCCTGCCGCAGGAAGGCGCGCAGCACGCGGCCAAACGTCAGCCCGATGGCGTCGTTGATGGGCACCTGGATCAATCCCTCGATGTCGTACTCCACCGGGTCCTCGGCCGTGAGCAGCTTGCTCTCGACGTTGTTGATCTTGCGCAGGCAGGCGTAGAGCGTCGTCGTCTTGCCTGAGCCCGTCGGCCCCGTGACGATGAAGATGCCGTTGGGCTTCTCGATGGTGCGGAGCAGGTAGTCGAAGATGTACGCGGGCATCCCCAACGCCTCTAGGTCCAGGTTGACCGAGGAGCGGTCAAGCACGCGCAGCACGACGCTCTCGCCGTACTGCGTGGGCAGCGTGGACACGCGCAGGTCCACGGCGCGATCGGCGATGTTGCGTTGGATGCGGCCGTCCTGCGGCAGGCGGCGCTCGGCGATGTTGAGGTTCGCCATGACCTTCACGCGCGAGATGACCGGCAGCGCGAGGTGGCGCGGCGGCGGGGCCATCTCGTAGAGCGCGCCGTCCACACGGTAGCGAATTTTGAACTCGTACTCGAAGGGCTCGAAGTGGATGTCGCTGGCCCGGTCCTGGATGGCCTGGTAGAGAATCAGATCCACGAAGCGGATGATAGGGGCCGCATTGGCCTCGTTGGCGATGTCGCCCTGGTTCGGGCCGCCGTCACCGAAGGAAATATTGACCGTGCTCAACTCCTTGAGCACCTCGTCCATGTTGGCCGTGTCCGAGCCATAGTAAGCGCTCAGGCGTTCCTGGATCTGGGAGGCGGGCGCGACGACCACCTGCACGTCCCGGCCCAGCGAGAAACGCAGGTCTTCCACCACCTGGGAGTCCAGCGGGTCGAGCAGCGCCGTGAGGATGGAGTTGCCAGACTCCCCGATGGGCAGCGCGCCGTGCAGCCGCGCCGTGCCCCCGGGGATGAGCCGCTGGATTTCCAGCGGCACGTCGTGGTTGTCCAGCCGGACGTATTCCACCCCGAGCGAGTCGGCGATGGCTTGGTGGTACTGGTCCTCGTTGACGATGTCGAAGTCGGTCATGACCTGGACCAGCGTTTTGCCGGATTGGTTGACCTCGGAGAGAATGTCTTCGGTCTGGAAGCGTTGGATGACGCCCTGTTCGATGAAGAGGTCGAGGATTTGCTGGTCGGTCGTCATGGAGGGAGCGGAAGAGCGTTGGGGACGGGAAAAGGCAGGCTCAGCGTGCGGCGGCCTTGAGGCGGGGCAGACTGTCAGCCTCGTTGAGCAACTGGCTGGCCACCCCCTGATCCTGGGCGCGCGCGAGCACCTCGTTGCGTTCGATCAGGCCGCGCCGGTAGAGGTCGGTCATGTGGGCTTCGAGCGAGATCATGCCGAACTTGGAGCCGGTCAGAATATCGTTGCCGATGCGGAACGTCTTGTTGTCGCGGATCAGCGAAGCGATGGAGGGGGTGTTGACCATCAGCTCGAAGGTCGCCACGCGCCCCTTGTGGTCCTTGAGCGGGATGAGCAGTTGGCTGAGCACCGCCTTGAGGTTGCCCGCGAGCTGGATGCGGATCTGGTCCTGCTGGCCCGCCGGGAACGAGTCGATGATGCGGTCCACGGTGCGCGCGGCACCGGTGGTGTGCAGGGTGGAGAACACGAGGTGGCCCGTCTCGGCGGCGGTGATGGCCGCCTCCATCGTCTCCTGGTCACGCATCTCGCCCACGAGGATTACGTCCGGGTCCTGGCGCAGCACGCGCTTGAGGGCCTCGGCGAACGTGGGCACGTCGGTGCCGACCTCGCGTTGGTTGACCAGCCCGCGCTTGTGCTCGTGGAAATACTCGATGGGGTCCTCCACCGTCATGATGTGCAGGCGTTTCTGCTCGTTGATCACGTTGATCATGCTCGCCAGCGAAGTGCTTTTGCCCGAGCCGGTCGGCCCTGCGACGAGGATCAACCCGCGCGGCAGGTGGATCAGTCCGGTCATCGCCTCGGGCAGGCCGATCTCTCCCATCTCGAGAATTTTCCGCGGGATCAACCGGGCCACGAAGCCGATGGAACCCTTTTGCAGGAACAGGCTAATGCGGAAACGGGCGTCCTCGCGGAATGCCAGTGCGAAATCCGCCCCGCCCTGCTCGAAGAGGCGCTTGATGTGCTCATCCTTGGCGAAGGAGCGGACCATCTCCTCCGTGTCAGCGGGCGTCATCGCGGGCAACTGGAGCTTGACCATCTGGCCATCCAGCCGGATGGCCGGCGGCGAGCCGGCCGTGATGTGCAAATCCGAACTCCCTTCGTCGAGCACGAGGCGCAGGAGGTCGTCGACGGGGGTCATGGCAGGGTGGCAAGAAGGACCGGGACCGCTTTGTCGAGGAGGTTTCCTAAGGGGGTTCGGGCCGGCGGCCTCCTGCCCTCGCTCCACGGCCTTTAATTCAGGTCGCCCATCGTCGTGGTGATAACCTCGTCCGCCGTGGTCATCCCCGAAAGGACCTTGCGCACGCCGTCCTCGCGCAGCGTCCGCATTCCCAGCCCCCGCGCACGCTGACGCAGTTGCATGGTGGGAAGCCGGTCGTTGATCATGAAGCGCACCTCGTCGTTGATCTCGAAGATCTCGAAGATGCCCATGCGACCCTTGTAGCCTTTGTGGCGGCACTTTTCGCAGCCCTCGGCGTGCATGGTGTTGGCGTTGTCCAACTGGCTGTGCTCCACGCGCAACGCCTGCACTGCGTACTCGCTGATCTCGGCGGGCTGGCGGCAGAACAGGCAGAGCTTGCGGACCAGTCGTTGCGCCATGATGGCGCGGATGGATGTCGCCACCAGGAACGGCTTGATGCCTATGTCCACGAGGCGCGCCACGGCCCCCGGCGCGTCGTTCGTGTGCAGCGTGGAAAACACGAGGTGGCCCGTCAGGCTCGCGTTGATGGCGATGCTCGCCGTCTCCAGGTCACGAATCTCGCCGATCATGATGATGTTCGGGGCTTGGCGGAGCATGGAACGCAACGCCGCCGGGAACGTCATGCCGATGTCGGCGTTGACCTGAACCTGGTTGATGCCGCTCAACTGGTACTCCACCGGGTCCTCGACCGTGATGATCTTGCGGTCCGGTCGGTTGATGTAGTTCAGGCAGGCATAGAGCGTCGTCGTCTTGCCCGAGCCCGTTGGCCCGGTGACGAGCAGGATGCCGTCGGGCAGGGTGATGAGCTTCTCGAACGTGCCCTGGTCATCGGTGAGAAAACCCAGTTCCGGCAGGCCCAGCGTCAGGCTGGACTTGTCCAGAATCCGCATGACCACGCTCTCGCCGTGGTTGGTGGGGATCGTGGACACGCGCAGGTCGATGGAGTTCTTGCCCATCTTGACCTGGATGCGTCCGTCCTGCGGCAGCCGCTTCTCGGCGATGGACATCGTGCCGCTCATGATCTTGAGCCGGCTGACGATGGCGCTCTGGAGTTTCTTGGGCGGGTTCTGCATCTCCTGGAGCACGCCGTCCACACGGAAACGCACGCGGAAGCGCTTCTCCAGCGGTTCGAGGTGGATGTCGCTCGCCCGGCCCTTGTACGCTTCGAGCAGGAGCAGGGACACCAGCTTCACGATGGCCGAATCGCCCGAGCTGCCGTCGTCCGTGGCGGCGGCGATGTCGATGCCCATCAGGTCCTCGTTGCGGCCCAACCGGTTGAGGAGCACGTCGCCCGCCTCGTCCGCCGTACCGTAGTACTTCACCAGCGCCTGCTTGATCTGCTCCGGCGTGGCGCAGACCGTCTCGATCTCGCGCTTGAGCAAAAAACGCAGGTTGTCGAGCGTGTCGAAGTTGAGCGGGTCGCTGATGGCGACGACGAGCACGTCGTCGTTGAGCGCGATGGGCACTGCCTTGTAACGGTACGCCTTGTCGCGGGTGAGCAGGCCGATCACTTCGGGCCGGACGAGGATTTGGCCCAGGTCCACGAACTCCATGTTCAAGGCCGTCGCGATAGTCCGTATGATGTCCTCTTCGGTGAGGAGTTCGAGCGCGATCAACGCCTGGATGACGCTGGTGTCGTCGGCGTTGGCCTTCTCGCGCGCCTCGAACACCTGTGAATTGGTGATCAGCGCCACATCCTGGAGTAGCTCAAGGATGTAATCTTCGTTGGAGTCACTGCTGGAGAGAGTGAAGTGACCGGTGGACACAGGGAGCGCCCGGAACATAGGGACGGGCCGAAACGGTGTCAACGCACCGTCGGGGTTAAATCTCGCCTGGCCGACGGCGGCCGCACTGACCCTCACCTAATCCGGCTGCACTTTCTTGCCTTGAGCGGCCATCGCCGATTGCACCATGTCGAGCAGTTTCTGTTTGGTCGAAGGCTTGGGCGGAGTGGGCCGCAGGCTGAGCGCGAACATGGAGTTGAGCCGCTCGCATTCCTGGATCACGTGCTCGGCCTGTGGGCCCAGTTCGTGCCGCCGCCGGTCGAACTCGGTCAGTTCGTCGTCGTCCAGTGCGCCGAGGACGTAGAGCCGCGCCATGCTGTCAAAATCTTCAGAATTCATCTTTCATCCCCCGTAGGGCTTCGCTGATCTTTTTCAGACCCAGCTCGAGCCGTGTTTTGATGGTGCCGAGCGGGATGCCCGTCTTGGCGGCGATCTCGCGTTGGCTCATGCCGTGATAAAACGCGAGGTCGATGGCCTCGCGCTGTGCCGGCGGAAGATTTTTGAGGATGTTGAGGATGAGTCGGCGCGTGTCCGAGATCTCGATGTCGTCCTCGGTCGAGTTGTGGACCCAAGCCTCCGGCTGCTGCTCGGTCTCGTTTTGCAGGCGCTCCTCGGCCCGGGCGTAGGCCTGCTTCTTGCGCAGGCGGTCGATGGAGCGGCGGCGGGTGAGCGTGACGATCCAGCCCAGGGGTTTGCCCTTCTGCGCGGAGTAGTGCGCGGCCTGGTTCCAGATCTCCATGAAGATCTCCTGTAGCAGATCGTCTGCCTCGGCGTCGTTATGAATGACGCCCATGATCAAACTCTTGAGAATCCCGCTGTAGCGATCATACAGGGCGGCCAGGGCCTCGGGCGCACGCTCCTGGATTTGCGCCATCAAGGTTTCGTCGCCCACGGGGGGCGGCTCGGGCGCGGAGAGGGTCTTTGCTTCCATAGGATTGAGTAAGGCGGAAGACATAAACGCAAACCCGGAGGTTGGAAAGCGAGACCTCACAGCGAGCATCGGCGCGCCACGAGGCGTTGGATGCCTAGGGGAAAGGCAGAGGGCAGAGGGTAGAAGGCAAAAGAGAAAAGACCCGCAGCAAATGCCGGGCAAGGTCATCAAGAAAGGGAACCGGGCATCCTTGCCTTCTGCCTTCTACCTTCTACCTTTTGCCCTCTGCCCTCTGCCTTCCCATGCCCTCGCTCAACAAACAGTTCCCGCGCTTGCTGCCCGAGCCGATCAAGAAGAACGTCCGGGTGGCCGACCTGATCGACACGACGTTCAAGGCTTACAACGCCGCCCGGCTGGGCGAGGCCTGCCGCCTCTACACCGAGAAGATGCTGGCCGTGGACGGCACCGTCGGCCTGACGCTGACCGGCGCGCTCACCCCCGCCGGGCTCGGGCGCGCGGCCATCGTGCCGCTGATGAAGGCCGGGTTCGTGGACTGGATCGTCTCCACCGGCGCGAACCTTTACCACGACCTGCACTACGGCTTGGGCATGGAGCTTTTCGCCGGGTCGCCTTTCGTGGATGACGTGGTGCTCCGCAACGAGGGCGTCATCCGCATCTACGACGTGCTCTTTTCCTACGACGTGCTCCTGGACACCGACGCCTTCGTGCGGCACGCCATCCAGGGGCCGGAGTTCCAGAGATCGATGGGCACCGACGAGTTCCACCATCTGCTGGGCCGCTACGTCCACGAGCGCGAGAAAAAGCTCGGCCTCAAGGAAACCAGCGTGCTCAGCGCCGCCTACCAGTATGGGGTGCCGATCTTTACCAGTAGCCCCGGGGACAGCTCCATCGGCATGAACGTCGCCGCGATGGCCCTGCGCGACAGCCAACTCGCCTTCGACGTGAACCGTGACGTGAACCAGACCGCCGCCATCGTCTACGACGCCAAGCGCCGGGGCGGTACGTCGAGCGTGTTCATCTTGGGCGGCGGCAGCCCGAAGAACTTCATCCTCCAGACCGAGCCCCAGATCCAGGAGGTCATGGGCATCGAGGAGCGCGGGCACGACTACTTCCTGCAATGCACCGACGCACGGCCCGACACCGGCGGCCTGAGTGGCGCGACCCCCGCCGAGGCGGTGAGCTGGGGCAAGATCGACCCGGGCAACCTCCCGGCGTGCGTCGTCTGCTACCTGGATTCGACCATCAGCCTGCCGCTCATCACCGCCTACGCGCTGACCAAGCTCGCTCCGCGTCCGCGCAAGAACCTCTACGCCCGGCGCGACGAACAGCTCACCGCGATCCGCGCCGAATACCTCAAGAAGGGGACGGTCGAGAAGGTGGCCCACCGCACGGATGTGTCCGACGTGAAGGACTTCGGCACCGCCGCCGGCAAGGCCAAACCCGGCCGCAACCTTGCCAAGCGCGCGTCGAGCGTCGGAATGAACAAAAGCTGAGTTTCCATGCGCACCCTCCGATTCGACTCCGCCGACTTCCCGGCTGCCCTGCAAAGCCTCAACCGCCGTGCGGCACCCGCCGCCAACGTGCAGCAGACCGTGTCCGCCATCCTCGCGGACGTGCGCGCCCACGGCGACGAGGCGCTGCTGCGGCTGAACGCCAAATTCGGGGGTCCCGCCGTCGATGCCGCCGCCGGGCTCCGTGTGACCCACGAGGAATTCACCGCCGCCGCGCGCGCGGTGGACGCCCGGATGCAAAGGGCCATCGCCGAGTCGCACGAGAACGTGCGGGCCTTCGCGCTCAAGAGCATGCGGCACAACTGGCACATGCACAACCGCCAGGGGGTCGAGGTGGGCGAGCGGTTCTCGCCGTTCGGGCGGGTCGGGCTCTACGTGCCCGGGGGCACCGCGCCGCTGGTGTCCACGGCCATCATGACCTGCACCCTGGCCGCGGCGGCAGGCGTGCCTGAGATCGTGGTCACGACCCCCGCCGGCCGCGAGGGCCAAGTCGCGCCCGCGCTGCTCTGCGCGCTGCAATTGGCCGGAGCCACGGAAGTCTACAAGGTGGGTGGGGCGCAGGCGGTGGCCGCGCTGGCCTACGGGACAAAGACTATCGCGGCCGTGGCCAAGGTGTTCGGGCCTGGCAACGCCTACGTGGTCGAGGCCAAGCGGCAGGTGTTCGGCCAGGTGAGCATCGACCTGCTCCCGGGTCCGAGCGAGATCCTCGTCATCGCCGACCGCACAGCCAAGCCCGCGTGGATCGCCGCCGACCTGCTCGCCCAGGCCGAGCACGGTGCGGACAGCCAGATCGGTTTCCTGACCGACTCGCCCGACCTGCTCCTGGATGTCCAGGCCGAGGTCCAGCGCCAGCTTCTGCTCCTGAGCCGCCAGTCGCACCTCGGCCCGGTCCTGGAGGCGGGGGCGTTCTTTTGTCTGACGAGCGGCCTGGAGCAAGCGGTCGCCATCGCCAACGATTACGCGCCGGAACACCTCGCCCTCTGCGTGGCAAACCCGGATGAAATCGCCGCACACATCCATACCGCCGGAGCAATTTTCCTGGGCGGCTGGTCGCCGGTGGCGGGAGGAGATTTCCTCGCCGGTCCCAGCCACACCCTGCCGACCGGCGGCGCGGGCAAGTCGTTCGCCGGGTTGACCGTGGACCAGTTCCAGCGCCGCACGAGCCTGGTCCGCTTCGACGAAAGCTCGTTACGCCACTCGCTCCAGACGATCCAGGCGCTCAGCGACCTCGAAGGGCTCGACGCGCACGCCCGCTCGGCGGAGGTGCGCTTCGACGGCTGACCTCCGGTCTCGCTGCCCGGGGCTCGAACGAAGCGCGCAGCAGGCCGTAGTCGGTCTGGTCGTGGTAGACGCCGTCTTTCCTGGTGTGCTGCAGGCGTTCGGCCTCCCGCGTCATCCCGAGCTTTTCCATGACTCGTCCCGAAGCCGGGTTGGAAGTCATGTGACTGGCCACGATCTTGTGCAGCGCGAAATGCTCAAATCCGAACACCAGACAGGCACGCGCGGCCTCGGTCGCGTAGCCTTGTCCCCAGAAAGGCAGCCCGATCCAGTAACCAAGTTCTCCCCGGTCGTGCCGACGTTCGATCCGCAGACCCACGCAGCCGACGATCCGACGGTCAGGCAAGCGGACCGCGAACGCCAATCCCTGGCCGCGCCTGAGGTCCTTCTTGTGCTCGGCGATCCACGTCGCCGCCGCTCCGGCCGGGTAAGGATGGGGAATGTTGAGCGTAAAGCGGGCGATTTGTTCCTCGCCGACGAGGCGTTCCACCTCCTCGGCGTCCTCCAGCCGGAAGCCATCCAGGACGAGCCGATCCGTCCGGAGCGTGGGGATCAGCGTCATCCCCTTACCTGCCCGGTCCCCCGGATGACGTATTTGTAGGTCGTCAGCTCCTCCAGCGCCATCGGGCCGCGCGCGTGGAGCTTGTCCGTGCTGATGCCGATCTCTGCCCCAAAGCCGAACTCCCCGCCGTCGGTGAACCGCGTGCTGGCATTCCAGTAGACGGTGGCGGAGTCCACTTCGTGGAGAAATCGCTCCGCGCGCGCCGGGTCCGCCGTGACGATGCTGTCGCTGTGGTGCGAGCCGTAGTGCTCGATGTGCGCCACGGCTTCGTCCAGGTCGCCGACGACCTTGACGGCCAGTTTCAGGTCCAGGAACTCCGTGGACCAGTCCGCTTCGGTCGCCAGAATGACCCCCTCGCCCAGCCGCGCCCGGACTTCCGCGTCGCCGCGCAATCCGACCCCCTGCGCTTCCATGGCCTCCGCCAGCCGCCCCAGGAACTCCGGCGCGACCGCGCGGTGGACCAGCACGGTCTCGATGGCGTTGCACACGCCCGGACGCCGGCACTTGGCATCCACGGCGATGTCCACGGCCATGGCGAGGTCGGCGGCGCGGTCCACATAGAGGATGCAAAGCCCATGATAATGCTTGATGACAGGCATCCGGGCGTGCCGGACGACGGTTTCTATCAGGGCCGTGCCGCCCCGGGGGACGATCAGATCGATGTAGCGGTCCATCTCGGCCAGGAGCCGGACGGCCTCGCGGTCCGCCTGGCCGATGAGCTGGATGCAATCTGCCGGCAGCCCCGTCGCCGCCGCTCCAGCCCGGAGCGCCCCGGCGATGGCGAGGTTCGAGCGCAACGCCTCGCTGCCGCCGCGCAGGATCGTGGCGTTGCCGGTCTTGGTGCAGAGGACGGCGGCGTCGCTGGTGACGTTCGGACGCGACTCGTAGATGATGCCCACCACGCCGATGGGAACCCGCACCTTGTTGATTTTCAGGCCGTTGGGCCGGGTCCACTCCCGCAGGCTGCCGCCGACCGGGTCGTCCAGGGCGGCCACGGCCCGGATGCCTTCCGCCATGACGCCCAGCCGCGCCTCGTCGAGCCGCAGGCGATCCAGCATCGCGCCGGAAAGCTCCCGGGTGCGGGCGTCCTCCACGTCGGCGGCGTTCGCCTCCAAGACGGCGGCCCGGTCGGCGAGCAGTGCGTCGGCCATGGCGAGCAGCCCCGCGTTTTTCTGCGCGGTGGAGAGCGGGGCCAGCGCGGGGGCCGCGGCGCGGGCACGGCGGCCGTGGTCGAGGATGGCGGCGGCGAGGTCCATGCGAGGCACCACTAAGCCCCCGGCGGACCGGCGGCGCAACCGCTAATCGTTCTTCGCCACGGGGAAGCGCGTCCCGACCAGTTCGCCCGCCACGATCCGCCCCAGCAGCCCCGAGTGGAACGGCGACAGCCCGAAGCCGACCTGGAACAGCAGCGG
>CALMAQ010000055.1 GCA_937859745.1 uncultured Verrucomicrobiota bacterium
GCTTCGCCCGGCCCCAGATTGGCACATGGTCGGACGCCTGGAGCATGGCATGGTCGGAAAACAGCGGGAACAGCGACACGTCCGCCGGGGTGCCGCAACCGGAAAGCATGAGCGATCCCAGCACGGGCAGCCAGAGGGCGCGGCGCAGGAGGGTGGAAAAACTCATCGGCGGGAGCTTGGATGCGGCCCTGGCGCGGCGCAAGAAACGTCCCGGCCGAAAGTTTCTTCACGTTGTCCGCGCGTGTTGGCCGGTCCATGCGTCTAGATGAGCGTAGACCCGCCGCGTGGACCCGAGCGAGCACGCCCTCATCCAGACCGCTTGGCTGGTGACGCGCCCGCTTTTGAGCGTCTCATGCACGCCCACGCGATCCTCCAGGATCGCGGCGAGTCCGAGGACTGCACGCAGGACGTATTCCTCAAGTTCTGGTGCGCGCATCGGCGGCAGGTCCGCGAGCCCGGAAATTTCCCCTCCTGGCTGCTGATCGCCACCCAGCGCACGGCGCGCACGGCAGCGGTGCCGCTGTTCTCCGTCCACGAGGGAATCGAGGAATGGATGGCCGCGTTTCTGACCGATGGCTTGACGGAGGAGGAACACCGCCTTTTCGCGGACCATCTCGCCGGATGCGCACGCTGCCGGGAACTGTTCGCCGAGGAAACGCCCATGAGCCAGACCCCTCCGCGACCGGTCCGGCGCTGTCTCGGGCTCGAAGCGGGCGATCCGAACGACGGCTTCCTCGACGCTGACCCGTTGGTTCTGTCGTTCGATCTCGGCGGTCAGCGGCGTGGCGAGGAACCGCAGCAGGTTGGTGCCTGCCGCGCCTCCGCCGCCACCTTCCCCGGTGGGAAGCGTCAGCTTCGGGCGCGCGAACATCGCGTGCAGCTTCGGCACGTACAGCCCGGGCGACCACGCGGAAGCCGTGATTTCCAGGCCGCCCGTCACCGCGCCGCCTTCTCCCGGCAGCTTGATGGTGGCGGAGTACCCCTCCCCCGCCATCGGCCGCGCGCACCTCCACCGCGTCGGGCGGGAGGTCGGTCCACCGGTCCAGCGCGGCGGCGAACGTCGCCAGGCCGGTGCAGTTCCGCAGGATGTCCGAGAGAACCCAGACTTGTTCCGTGCGCTGGCTCGCGGCAGGCCGGGTCGTGAGGTCCGGCTTGGGCGAGCAACCGGCCAAAGCGGCGAACAGGCAGACAGCCGACCCTCGCAGGACCGCTGCACAGAGGTCATCAGGGCGTAAAGGAATCATCTGGCCCACATCTGGGCAGGTCGCCTGCCAACGATCAACCCCGCAAGGTTCATTCCGCCGCGCGCGTGTCGCGGAACACCGCCGGGACTAACGCCCGGTCGCTCGCCTCGTCGGCGGCGAGCGCGATCTGGAAGCGCAGGGTCTCCAGGGCTACCGGGGGCTGGTAGTCGGTCAGCGAGCTGGCCAGCGCTTCGGCGGCGGAAACGTGGCGCGTCCTGGTCGTGCGGTAGATTCTCAAGGTCAGCGCCTCCGCCGCCCCCGGCGTCAGCAGGACGGGCAGCCGCTCGCGGTTGGCCGCCAGTTCGGCGTCGCCCAGTTCAATCCCGCGCCGCTGGCAGAGCGCCCGCAGCAGCGCGAAGCTCTCCTCCGGCGTCGCCGTGGGAAAGAGCGGCAGCTTCACGTCCACCCGGCCGGGACGCTTCAGGTCCACCTCGATCAGGTCCGGGCGACTCGACGCCAGCACCCAGACGATCCGCCCGCGGTTAGTCGGCTCGCTCATTTCCTTGGCGAACATGGCGTACACCCGGCCGCCCAGGCCGCCGTCGTTGCCCTGGGCATCGCGCTTGCCCAGCGCCTGGTCGGCCTCGTCGATGAACACGTAGCAGCGGTCCAGCCCGTGCAGCAGGCGGAAAATCTTTTCCAGGTTGCCTTCCGTGCTGCCGACCCACTTGTCCCGGAAGTTCTTGATCTTGACCACCGGGATACCCGCCTCGCCCGCCAGACATTCCACCAGGAACGTCTTGCCCGTACCCACCGGGCCGCAGATGAGGTAGCCCATGGGCGCGGCGAGCAGGTCGCCCGCGTGCCACAGCGCGATGTCCTCGCGCAGAGAGTCCTTCAGCGGACCGGGCGCGTGGAAATCGTCCAGGGCGCAGCGCGGCTCGACGAATTCGATCAACCCGCTGGCCTCGCGTTCGACGAGTTCCTTCTTCAGCCCGACGAGGTCCGCGGGCCGGATGGCTGCGCGGTGGTATTCCTTGAGTTTTAACAGCGTATCAATCGCCGCGAGCGTCGAGCCCGTCAGGCTCGCCGCCAATGTCTCCAGCCGGCCCGCGAACTCGGTCAGCGCCGCCGGATGGTCCGGGGCGAGCAGTTCGAGCGCCGCGCGCAGTTCGGCGGTCGTGGGCAGCGGGATCGTCACCCGGGCCGCGCGAGGGTTGTTGACGAGCAGGCTGTGCAGGTCGTTGAGGTTGTCGGCGATCAGGCACGTCACCAGCCGGGATTCGGCCAACAGGGCATCGCCCGTCCAGTCTCGCATGAGCAGTGCCAAAGCGCTGAGGTCGTAGTCCGTCCCGCCCGGGGTGGCGGGCGCGATGAGGTGCGCCGACCGCAGCCAGCAGCCGATCTGGAGCGTGGGCTTGCCCAGCCGCCCGAGGTTGGCGTTGTAGCGGAAGTAGCGCGTCAGCGTCTCCACCGCCGCCCGCGGCGCGCGGGGCAGTTCGGGCGACTGCTGGAAGGCGGGCCACTGGGTGAACGCCTCTCCACCCCGCTCGACGCGCAGGCCGTTGCCCAGGTCGTAGGACAGCACCACGTCGAAGCGTGGCAGGAGCACCTTGCCCAGGAAATCCGTCAGCCCGCCCAGGGCCGTTTTGCCGCCGCCGAGCGGGAGCAGGAAGCGGTCGCCGACGTTGCCGCTGAGGATGAACTGGCTGGCGGCGTGGCTCTGGTAGAGCGCGATCATCTCCGCCGCCCACGCGGGCAGCGCGGCAGCGTGCGGAGGGTCGCTGGCGGGCGTGGACGGGGCTGCCACGGCTCGGTTACTGGTTCTCCAGCCCCATCGTCTTGGTGGGCTGCGGCGCGCCGTGCGCCGGGGCGGCGGACGCATCGTGGTCGAGCGCGATGCCTTCCTTCGCCGCGAAGTCCGCCAGCGCTTGGTCGGCCAGGGCTTTCTGCTCGGCTTCCTTGAGCGCAAAGCCGCCGGTGTCGAGCGAATCCTTCGCCACCCGCGCGCGGCCCGCCGCGCGCTGGCGGTCTTCCTCGACCATCTCGCTCAGGCGGCCCAGGGTGTCGCCCGCGCCGCCGATCTGCTGGACCATCCCGGCGGCCATCTCGTTGAGTTCGGCCGTGGCGTTCTTGATCTTCAGGTCGCTCAGGTTGAACTTGAGCGCCTCGATTTTGTCCTGCGCCGCGCGCACGCTGACTTCCCGGGCCCGCACCAGTTCCTGGTACGTCTTTTCCGCCGATTCGAGCTGCGAGCGGTTCTCTTTCAACTGCGTGCTGACCGTTTGCAGGCGCAGCGCGAACTGTCCGGCGGATTCCTTGTTGCCCGCGCGCAGGTTGGCACCGGTCTTGGCGCGCAGTTCGTTCTCGTCGCTTTCGAGCTTCTTGACCTGGCTCATCAGCCGTTCGCACAGCCCGGCGTGCTCGGCTAACCCCTGGTTGTACTGGGCGATCTGCTTGCGGAGGTTTTCCTTTTCGATCTCCAGCAGCGCCTCCGGGTTGCGGCGCTCCATCCCGCTGACGAACAGGCCGATGAAGCCGCGGAAGACGTTGTAAACTCGTTTGAACATGGTAAGTTAGCTTGGGTTAAGTGGCTTGGCTGGGTGAACCGAAAAGAAACCGGGGCGGCCTGCTACTTTTCCGCCTCCGCCTGCCGCCGGGCGGGCGGTGCGGGGGTCGGTGCGTCCGGTGCAGGTTCCGCGTCGTGGACGATCATGCCGCGCTCCAGGTGGCGGCGCACGCCGTGCGCCTGCTCCAGACGCTCGCCCAGGCGTTCGCTGGCGCGGCTCAGCGCGTCGTCCCCGGCGGGCAGGCGCAAATCTTCCGGCACGGGATCAAGGATCACGTCGATGTCGGCGTAGGCCCGGCGCAGGGTGTCCGCGGCCTTCTGGAACCGCTCCCCCGCCGCCCGCGACACCTCGCCGCCTTCGGCCAGGGTCAGCCGCTCGGCCTCCGCGACCATCGTGCGGACCAGTTCGCCGATCATGGAGCCGACCTCCTCCTCGTGCGCGGTGACGACGCCGTCCGCGTGCAGCCGGTCCTCCACCGCGCGTTTGATGTCCGTCGCCTCGCGCAAGGGTTCGAGCAGTCCCTTCGTCCCGTGCTGCCGCGCCGCCGTCGCCACGCGCCGCAGACGCTCGCCGAGTTCCAGATTTTCCTTCTGGCGATAAGCCGTCAGCAACTCGGTGCGCGACTTGTCCATCAGACGCGGCCACTGCCGAGACCAAGCCAGGAACACCATCACGACTACTGCCAGCATCAAGGGCAGGCAGACCCACCACGGCACGCCCAGGAACGCGTACGCGCCCGCCAACGGCACGAACCCCGCCCAGGAAGCCGGGTGCGCCAGCGCCTGCCCCAGCGCATGCCGGGCCACGTCGATGCGGTCGGGTGCTTTCATGGTGTGGCGGGACCGTATCACAAAACCCCTCACTGGCCGACGAGGAAAATCCGCGCCCGGCGCGCCCGGTGTTCCCAGGCCGGGTCGCTCTCGCCGGGATAGCGCGCCGGGGGCTCGCTGGAACCTTTGCCGCGCGCCAGGATGCGGTCCTCGGGCACGCCGCAATCCGCCGCCAGGAAGTGCTTCACCTCCAGCGCCCGCGCCTCGGAGAGCGCCTGGTCGGCCTGCGGCGAATTGCCCGGGCTGACGTTCGCCTCGACCACCACGCGGAACGTCGGGTAGTTGGCCAGCCGGGGCACCGCCTCGCGGATGGCCGTCTGGAAATCGTCGGGGATTTCCGTCTGTCCCGGGCGGAAGACGATGGGCTCGTCCAGCAGCGTGCCGCGGACCTGCTTGCTCAGGGC